>QEUZ01000046.1 GCA_003577355.1 Chloroflexota bacterium
CTGACCACTGCCGAGCACAACCACCCGTTGACCTGGCAGTGGAACATGCTGTTCGAGCAGGTCCAGAGCCGCGTGCCCGCCGAGGACACCCGGTAACGTCCAACCTGGGAATGGCAAGCCGAGATCGCCCGCGCCGGTTGCCAGGACAATCCGGCTCGCTTGCAGGTATGCACCCTGCCGGTTGATGTGGTCGTACAGCCCCAAGACCTTGTCGTCGAACGCACCCCAGCAACTTGTGCCGCTTAGAGCACCTTGCAGAACCGTTGACAGTGCGTCATGCTGGCGTCCGAGGAGGGAGGTCAGCATGCGTGCCTATAGTCTTGACCTGCGCCAGCGGATCGTCGGGGCCATCAATCGGGGAGGCTCGCGCACGGAGGTGGCGCGGCAATTCGAGGTCGCCGTGCGCACCGTCGACCGCTACGTGCGCCAGGCACGCGAGACCGGTGACCTGACCCCGCGGCCGCTCCCAGGTCGCCCTCGCCGCTTGTCGCCGACCGATGAGGGCCAGGTCATCCAGTTGTTGTGCGAGCAGCCCGCAGCGACGTTGCCGGAGTACTGCGAGCGCCTCGCGGCTACGACCGGGACGGTGGTGAGCCCGGCGACGATGTCACGGACCATTGCCCGACTGGGCTGGACCCGAAAAAAAGGACAGTGGCAGCCCGGGAACGCGACGAGGACGCACGGGCTGCCTGGTGGTCGGCGGTAAGCCAAGTGCCAGCGGAGCGCGTGGGTGTGCTGGATGAAACCAGTACGAACACGGCGATGCTCACCCGCTATGGGTGGGCGCCGCGTGGGCAGCGGGCCGCGGCATACGCGCCACGTAACCACGGCCCGAATATCTCGCTCGTGGCCGCGCTCTCGGTGCGCGGAGCCGGACCAGCACTGGCGGTCCACGGGCCGGTGACGACTGAGGTCTTCCTGGCCTACCTCGAGCAGGTGCTCGTGCCGTGGCTGGTGCCGGGACAGCTCGTCATCCTCGACAACCTCAGCGTGCATACCGATGCACGGGTGCGCCAGCTGCTCGAGGCGGCCGGGTGTGAACTGTGCTACCTGCCGGCCTACTCCCCTGACTTCTCCCCGATCGAGGCGGCCTTTGCCAAGCTCAAGACCTGGCTGCGCCGGGTCGGTGCGCGCACCTACGACGACTTGGTGACCGCGATTGGCGAGGGACTCGCACGGATCACCCCGCGCGACGCCGCTGGCTGCTTTCACGGCTGCGGCTACCGCGTCGACGGACAACTGTTATGAACAGTGCTCTAGTACGTCCACTCCCCGCTTTCGCAGCAGATCGTCGTCGCCAGATGCCGGTGATCCGGCAGAACCAGCCGGTAACGCTCCGTACCAATAGGGGACCTGCCAGTTTCGCCAAGGAGGAGGAACCGGTCGCTCGTCGATCAGCGTCGTCGCAATTCCGCGTTCAGCAGCCTGAAGCGCAACTGCGCGCCCTGCTGCCCCTCCTCCAACAACGGCTAATGCAACGTGCCGCATGGTTCGGCTACTCCCTCCAACCGACGTCAAGCGACAACCACTGGAGCGCGACCAGTTGGGTCCCAGCCTGGGTGGTCAGCCATTCCACCGGCCGTATCGCGGAACCGGCGGAACATCGCCAGCACCTCTGGCGGGTAGCGGTTGAAGCGCGTCAGCGCCATCCCACTTATGTCGATGCTCGACGCGCCGTGCAAGATGAGCTCGCTGACGACCTTACCGGTTGCCAGGCCGGCGCCGAACCCGTTCCAAAAGCCTGCAGCGACAACAAACCCAGGGACACTCCCCGGAGCGTCGATGATCGGCGTCCAGTCTGGCGTGATGCTATTCACCCCTGCCCAGGTTCGGAGTATGGGCGCATCAGCCAACCCCGGCATGAGCTCGGCCATACGTGCCGCTGTTTGCTGCGTTGTCGCGGCGCTGACGCGGCGGTCGAACCGGTCGAGGGGCGGGTCGAACGTCGGGCCACGCCCAAGCCCGAAGTGGACGTGTCCTGAGAGGGATTGGCGAGCGTATATCTCATTGCCATGCCAGACGGCTCCAGTAAAGCGTGGTAGCGGGTGCGTCAACATGATCTGCAATCGATGCGGGATCACCGGTATCTCCAGCCCGACCATCGCACCAATCCGACTCGCCCAGGCGCCCGCCGCGTTGACGACCACCGGAGTCGCGATTGTCAGGTCCGGCGTCCGGACACCTGCAACCCGCCCCCCATCCAGGTCAATACCAATGACTGGAGTATGCGTCAGCAACTGGACCCCACGAGATCGCAAACCGTGCGCAAGGGATTTGGACGCCAGGATTGGATGCACATTGCCGCGCCGGTGGCGTAGGACTCCCCCGAGGACATCCGGTCGCACTGGAGGAAGCATCCGTCGCACGTCCTCGGCAGTCAGCACCTCGCCTGGGTCCGCCCGGTCATCGAGGTGCAGTTCGCCAGGGTCGGGCGGCTGTCCGTCAGCGGGTAACCACACCGCTAGGCTGCCCTCCTGGCGATACTCGGTTGGCAACTCCAGTTGCTCTGTGATCTCCGGCCACAGCCCGAGCGCAAGGCGGCCGAGGGCGCGCTGTGCTGGGTCATAGGTCGAAGGGGAAACGTGACCACCGTTCCGACCAGACGCTTCTCCGGCAATGATGCCGCGTTCCAGCAAGACCACACGCGTGCCCGCTTCCGCCAGATACCACGCACTCGCCAGCCCAGAAATGCCTCCGCCAATCACCACGACATCGGCAGAGCGAACATGTGGTTGCATTCCATACCCCGCTCTTGAGCGCGTTGGCGCCTAGCGATAGCCCTCCGGCGCTTTGAGCAGTTCCTGCCATTGGTCGGGGTCGTGTCCGTAGATCATCCAAGCGCCTTCACGGCCCTCCAGTGCAATGAGGCGCTCAGCTGAGGCGCGCCCCTGCTCTGGGTCGGCTCCGATCTTGTAGTTACCAAAGCGTCTGTTCGCTGCGGAATAGATTGCGTCGATGGCCAGGATGACTGCACCTGTCTCTGGAAGGTGCAGCAGGATCGACATGTGCCCCGGAGCATGACCAGGCGTCTCGAGCAGCGTGAGCCCAGGGACCAGCTCTGTATCACCCGCCACGAGTCGGTAGCGCAGTGGCGTCCCATCAGCGGCGAACTCTGGGATGCGGCCCGGCTTATGGGCGTAGCCGCGCTGACCAGCGTCCAGTGCAGCGGCATAGGCGTCCTGGTGGATCACGATTTCCGAAGCGCTGAATTCGTCCGCATTCCCGGCGTGGTCGAAGTGCGTGTGGGTCAGGATCAGCATGTCGATATCGGCCGGCGTCAGCCCAACCTCAGCAAGGCGGTTGAGGGGGTCATCGGCGTCAGTCAGCTGCGGTTGCAACCCCTCCGCCAGTGGCATCCCAGCAAACTCATACATCGGCTCCCGAATATGGCGCCGGTTCGGGCCAGTGTCGACCAGGACGTGACGTCCGTCGGCCAAATCAATGAGGTAGGCCGGAAACGCACAGATGGCCCAAACTCCATCCAGGTCACCTGGCGCCATCACGGCTCCCAGGTCGATGTTTGCACGGCCGAAATCAAGCACCCGGAGTTGCTTGACCGACGTCCTCGCAGCATTGCTCATGGTATTCTCGCCTTTCTACATGTCCAGTGCATCTCACAGCGTATCAATTACTCGCGTGCTAGCGCTCCGTCACGCAACACGGGAAGGGGCCAAGCGGTGTCACATTCGGTTCCACCGGTTCCCGAAGAACCCTCGCCAGCGGTCAACAACCCCTTTGCCGTCCCAGACATGACCGAAGCGGAACTGGCGGAAGCGCGCCGCCTTGCCAAGCGTCGCATCGCGTTCTGGGGCGTCGCAACAGGCGCGCTGATGGCGCTGCTCGTCCTCATCTGCATCGGCTTGATCGTTGCCGCACAAGGTCGGTGAACACGCGACTCTACCTGCGACGCTGCGATACGTTCTAGCGTCGCCTATACTCACAGGGAAATGTCGACGTCGCAAGAGGGAGTGGCTCTAGATGGAATTCAAAGGTGATGTGCCGATCAAAGCATCGCGCGAGAAGGTTTGGGCGTTCTTGATCGATCCACACCAAGTCACGCAGTGCGCACCGGGGCTGCAAAGTGTGGAGGTCATTGACGACAGCCACTTCAAGTGTGTCGTTCGGGCCGGCGTCGGGATGATCAAGGGGAACTTCAACTTTGATGTGGTGTGGTCAGATGTCGACGCGCCAAACTCCGCCACAATGACTGCGAACGGCAAGATCCCTGGCTCTGCTGTTGCTATGGTCAGCAAGATGGAACTCGTTGAAACCGACAACGGAGCCGGCACACTGATGCACTGGGAATCGGACGTGCGCGTGAGCGGCACAATTGCGGGCGTCGGTGCGCGCCTCATGAGTGGAGTCGCCGACCGCATGACCAAGGACATCTTCAGTTGCATCCAGTCGAAGCTGGAAACCGCCTAGTAGATGGTGCATCGCCCCGCGCACAGCGCACATACGTCAAGCGCGGGGCCCGCACTATTGGAGACGGCGCACGTCGGCAACGCGCCATCCAACCAGCAACGCTGTTGCGACCGTGCCTAGCCCACCGAGCAGCACGGCAAGCTGCACGCCGATGGCGGCCCCTGCGCTGCCGAGCAGCATCGAACCAAGCGGCATGAGCCCGCCAGCGATCAGCGTATAGACACTGAGCACGCGCCCGCGCATCTCGTCGGCAACGATACCCTGCAGCAGCGAGTTGGTCAGCGACATCATCAACGTCGATGTCGCTCCCAATGCGGCCGCGAGGCATAGCGACAACCCAAACGACGACGACTCAGAGAAGCCAACCAGCGTGATCCCAAGCGCCAACGTCACCGACAAGAGCAACACCCCCCTGCGTGCCGCCCCGCCAAGCGAGGCAGTCACCAGTGCCCCAGCCAACGCTCCAAGTCCACTGGCAGCCATCAGCAACCCGTAACCAGCCGAGCCACGGCCCAGGATGTCACGGGCGAACACCGGCATCAGCTGAATGTATGGACGTGCCAGAATACTCGGCACGGCGATCAACGCCAGCAAACCCCACACCGCACGGCTACGCCGCATGTAGCGCAGCCCATCCGCCAACTGCCCCATGGCCGAACGCCGAGCACTCGCTCGCTGCGGTAGAGCCGGCAACATCAGCACGGCTGCGATGACGGCCAAATACGACAACCCGTTGAGCAGAAACAACCCGGCTGCGGATACAACCGTCAGCAGCACTCCGGCGATCGATGGGCCAACAATTGCCGCTCCGTTCCATGCGGCGGAATTCAGGCCAATGGCACTCGTCACGTTTTCGCGTCCCACGATATCCGGCACCAGCGCCTGTCGGGTTGGGTTATCGACAGCGAAGAAGATCGAGGCAACAAACGCAATGGTGAGGATGTGCCAAACAGTAACGACCCCTGCCCACGTCAACAGCGCCAAAACGACTGACGAGGTTCCAGCAACCGCTTGCGTCACCAGCAGGATGCGTCGCCGGTCGAACCTGTCGGCCAATACCCCGCCGACGAGCGAAAAGGCGATCGTCGGGACAGCCCGCACTAACCCAACAAGGCCGAGATAGAACGGGGAGTTCGTCAACTGCAGGACGAGCCAGCCCTGCGCCACGATTTGCATCCACGAACCAATGTTCGAGACAATCGAGGCAATGAACCACATGCGAAACGCTGGGATGCGCAGTGCACCATAGCGGCCAGGTGCAACCGCGACCTCCTCAACGCGCTGCTTCGAGTGCACTCGTACCAAAACCAGACCACCTCCACCCCGCGCAGAATAGCACCTCTCGTTGGTTCCCGGGAGCGTATGATCTCAAGCGGTTGAGGTAGATGGGGTGGAGTGTGGTTGAGAGCCGTGAAAAACGTGATCTGCCGATCACGGTGCTGCGCTATCACGATTTTCGCTGGTTGTGGGTTGGCCAGTTCGTGTCGGTTTTCGGCACCCAGATGCACAACGTTGCCCTTTCCTGGCAGGTCTACCAGATCACCGGGTCGGTGGCGCAACTGGGGCTGCTTGGGCTGGTCCGAGCAGTCGCGCTGATGGTGACATCGCTCGTCGGAGGGGCTGTTGCCGATCGCAGCGACCGACGCAGGTTGATGTTCGTCACACAATCACTCCTGCTCGCGCTCAGTGCCGGGTTGGCATTCGTCTCCTGGATCGGGGTGGTGAACGTTGCCTGGCTCTATCTGTTCGCGATGCTCTCCGCCTCGATCTCCGCATTCGACGGGCCTGCCCGGCAGGCGCTCATTCCGACGCTCGTGCCTCGCAACCAGCTTGCAGCTGCCATGTCGCTGTTCTCGGTTGGGTTCAGCCTGGCCCGCATGGTCGGCCCTGCAGCAGGTGGGCTGGCAATCGCCTGGATTGGCGTCAGTGGTACATACGCTCTCGACGCAGCATCGTTCTTGGCGGTGCTCTGCGCCCTGCTGGTGATGCAGACACGGGCAGGCGCCCCGGCGGTCACGAGTCGAGGTATCGCCGCGATCGTCGAAGGTTGGCGCTTCATCATCTCCACGCCGATCATCCTGGGGGTCATGCTGATCGACTTCTTTGCAACACTGTTCGGGTCGACCGTGGGACTCGCGCCGGTGTTCGCTGAAGATGTCCTCGGCGTCGGCCCCACCGGTTTGGGATTGCTACTTGCTTCCCCCGCCGCCGGAACGGTCGTCGGCGCGACCACACTGGGCTTCGTGCGCCAACCTCGACACCCGGGGCGCACGGTGGCGTTCGCTGTGATTGCCTATGGGGTGTTCCTGGCACTCTTCGGACTGAGCACGACGCTGGCAATGGCAATGCTGTTCCTGGCCTTAGCCGGAGCAGCCGATGGGATCAGTGTGGCGATGCGCCACACCGTTCGGAACCTCGCGACCCCAGACCATTTGCGTGGCAGAGTTGCGGCGGCACACTCAGCACTGGCAATGGGTGGTCCGCGCCTCGGGGAGTTCCAGAGCGGCATGACTGCAGCCCTGATCGGGCCACGCCCCGCGATGGTCGCCGGAGGTCTCTTGTGTGTGCTGGTGGCGATCGCCGCGACGCGCCTGATCCCCGAGGTCAAGCGCTATTCGACGGACGATCTCTCCTCTGCCGCTGGCGGCGACGTACCGGCTCAGGGGGCGCAGCAGGCGCCTGGACCTCCCGCCCGGGCGGCTCAGCGTCCGACGGATACGCATACTCACGTGGATGAGCAGCAGCAATCGTATCCAGCAACCGCACCAACTCAGCGTCGGTAATATCGCGCTTTGCGCCCAGCAGGAACGACTCGATGATGACATGCCGCTGCTGGGCGCGGTACGATTCAGCCTGCAGGAGCGTTTCGAGTTTGTCGACCTGGCGCACAAAGCGCGCTTCAGGGGTCGCTCGTTCTTCATACTCATGCCATGCCGCACGTACATCCTCTGCGAGCGCGCGTGGCAGGTCGACGATCATCTCTTCCAGCGCTGCAGCCTCGCGCTGCGTTTTCTCACTGCGCGCGGCATCGGTGTACTCGGGAGTAGCCCGAAACTGGTCTTCCGCTAGCCGGCCAGTCGCATCGCGCTCATCGTCGAACGGTGTCGTATCGCCAGCGAGCGCCTCCGGAAGATCGTGCACCAGCGCCAGGAGCAACACGCGGTCACGGTTCAGGTCCGGACGGTCACGTGCCAGCAACCAGGCGAGCAGCGCAACCGACCAGGAATGGTCGGCGCTCGATTCCGGGTCGCGGACACCGCGGTCGACCCAGCCCTGACGTCGCACCCGCTTGAGCCTGGCAGCCGTTTCAGCAAAGCGCAGAATCCCGATGCTCTCTTGCGGCATGCCAGCGATGACGGCAGCCGACCAGAGATTCTGCGACCCGATCGGCTCATCATCATTGGCGAGACGCCGGGCGACGACGGCCATGGTTACGAGGACGACTGCGACCGACAACGCGACCGGCTGCACACCGAACTGGTCGATGGCAAGCCCCGCCACTAGAGTCGGCAACAGCGCCCCAGCGTTTCCAATTGTCCCCAGGGTTGCGAAGACCTGACCGCGCAAGTCGGCGGGCGTGCGTTCGAGCAGGACGGTGCGTGCGCCCACGTTGGTGAGCGCTGAGAAGTACCCTGCCGGGATCGACAGCAACATCGTCGCCGTTACCCGTTGGGATAAGCCAAACCGGCTCTGAATCTCCGTCAGGGGTGCGTGGAACCCGTTGAGGAAGTTGATTACATTGTCGATCACGCCAAAGCAGGCGATCGCCGCCGCAAAACCCAGCAGCCCCGCCGTCGCCACACGCCCATGCCCGAACGCGCGGCCAAGCGCCGGGGCAGTCTGCAAGCCAACCACCAGGCCGACCACCGCTGGCGCGAAGACAAACACGGTGTTCGATGCACTGGTATCCAGTACACGCACGAGGTACTGCGGCACGATAACGACCAGCGTGCTCAGCCCAATGCCAATCAACACCGTGTCGATCATGGCTGAATAGCTGTTGCGATCGTCCCGCACAACTTGCCAGCCGCGACGCAAGCTCAACGGGCGTGGCCGGCGCTTGACTGGCTCATGCAGCGGCCCCATACGGACATACAGAAACGCCGCCGACGCAAACAGGAGGGCACAGGCCGCGAAGAGATAGCGTTCGCTCGGCATACGCAACATCAGCGGAGCCAGGATGACCATGCCCAACACCTGCGCCAGCGTGAGCGCGAGGTTCGCCAACGCCGAGCCACTTGCCAAATCCTGCACGCCGATCAATCGCGGCATCACAGCTGACTCAGTTGGCGAGAAGAACTGATGAACCGTCCAGATACCGAGCGTCACCGCGAAGATCGCGCCAAGCGTGATATCCGCGCGGAGCAGCAGAATCACCAGTGCCATGCGTGCCACGCTGAGCCAGAACAGGAGCGCCCGCTGCGGAAGCCGATCCGCAGTCCACCCCCCGATGAGGCCGAACAACAGCGATGGCACGATCGAGCACAGGACAAACAACGACGCCCAAATGCTCTCCGATGTCTTGTCGACGACGAAAACGAGCAACCCATACAGGAGTGCGCCCTGCGCCGTTTGCGCGGCGACGCGCGCCAGCCAGTAGGCGCGAAACGCTGGCCGCGCCAGCAGACGCGTCTGGAGCGGAGCGTCACCGAATTCGTTGCGCTGTGGCGCAGTGCGACCAGCGGCGGTCATCGTCGACTCCCAATACAGCAGGTGTACGCCACGACGTCTCCACCGAGACGAATCCTACGAACCGGCGCCGAGAGCCGACAGTTTCGTACGCAACCAACGGCGGCAATGCTCGAGAATGGTGACGCGCTTCAACGGAAAACGCAAGCAACCTATTGCATGCCACACGTGCACTTGGTTCTCTGGATTATCCTTATGGGTAATCCTCGACGCATCTACGCGTCAAGGTCCCTAAGAACACGAGTCAGGAGACCGCTACGATGGCTGAAGGCGAGAACCGTCCCCCATCTGCACCAAAACGTGCCGCGCCGGGGGGCGGCCAGGGCGGGAGTTCCCAACGCCGCCCAACGGATCCCACCAAACCAGGACAGCGCACGTCGCGCTTTCGATTGCCGGGCTGGGTGCTGTGGTTACTGTTGGTCGGCCTGGCCGGCTGGTACATCTACCTGTTCTTCTGGCCACAAGAACAGACGGACATCGAAATCTCGTACTCCGCCTTCATCGGGGCGATACGCTCCGATCTGGTGAAGGATGTCACGATCACCGGGCAATCAGTCGACGGGAACTTCGTCGAAGAGCTGCGCTGGACTGGCAGCCAGCTCCTCCTGCCCGGTGAACAAGTCCCCAGCGGGGTTACCGCGGAAGACATCCAAACCGGCACAGCATTCAAGACGACGATCCCGATCGACAGCACCGAGGGGCTGTTGGTCTTGCTGGACGAGCATGGCGTTGAGATCGTTGCAAAACGTGAAAGCCAGTCAATCCTCCCGACGCTGCTCATCAGCGTGCTGCCGTTGCTCCTGTTTGTCGGGTTGATCATCCTCATGGGCCGCAACGTCACCCGTGGTCAGCAGAACGTCTTTGGGTTCGGTCGTTCGCGCGCAAAGGTGTACGACGCCGAGCGACCGCATGTGACGTTCGCCGACATGGCGGGTGAGGAAGAGGCGAAGCGCGAACTGTCGGAAGTCGTCGACTTCTTGAAGAACCCGATGAAGTACCACCAGATCGGCGCTCGCCTGCCACGTGGCATCCTGCTGGTTGGCCCACCCGGAACCGGGAAGACGCTGCTGGCGCGCGCCGTCGCTGGTGAAGCGGGTGTCCCCTACTTCAGCGTGAGTGCATCCGAGTTCGTCGAGATGTTCGTCGGTGTCGGTGCATCGCGCGTGCGCGACCTGTTTGAACGTGCAAAAGCTGCGGCCCCGTCGATTATCTTCGTCGACGAGCTCGACGCCGTCGGACGCCAACGCTTCGCAGGCCTCGGTGGCTCAAACGATGAACGCGAGCAGACGCTCAACCAGTTACTGGTCGAGATGGACGGGTTCGAAGCGCACCAGGATGTCATTGTCGTCGCCGCCACGAACCGCCCGGATGTGCTCGACCCAGCACTGTTGCGCCCCGGACGCTTCGACCGCCAGGTGGTCATCGGGCTACCCGACAAGCGCGGTCGCGAAGCAATTCTCAAGATCCACACGCGAGGCATCCCGATCGATCCCGATGTCGACCTGGCACGAGTAGCAGCTGGCACAGTTGGCTTCTCCGGCGCCGACCTGGCCAACTTGGTGAACGAGGCTGCGCTCACAGCCGCCCGCCACAACCGCAAGACCGTGACACGCGCCGATTTCACCGAAGCGCTGGACAAGATCATTCTTGGTACGGTGCGCTCAGCGCTACTCAACGATCACGATCGGCTCGTCGTCGCCTACCACGAGGCCGGCCATGCCGTCGCCGCATACTTTTCCCCTGGCGCCGACCCGCTGCGCAAAGTGTCGATCGTACCTCGCGGACGTGCCCTAGGAGTCACGATCCAGTCCCCTGCGGAAGACAGGTTCAACTACCCGCGCCAGTACCTGCTTGCGCGCCTGGTCGTGCTGATGGGCGGCCGCGCAGCCGAAATGCTCGCGTTCGATGAGATTACGACAGGCGCGCAAAATGACCTCAAGGAAGCGACCGAACTTGCACGACGCATGGTCGGCCTGTGGGGCATGAGTGAGGAGATCGGCCCAGTCTTCCTGGGCACCGGTGAGCAACACGTGTTCTTGGGGAGAGAGCTCACCCAGGAACGTGAGATGAGTGAGGAGACGCTCGACCGCGCCGACCGCGCGGTGCGTCGCATGGTGGCCGACGCCCTGGACGAAGCGCTTGCCCTGCTGACCCGCCATCGCAGCGAACTCGACGCGTTGACACAGCTGCTGATCCAGGAAGAAACGGTTGAGGAAGAGCAGATCCGTGAGGTCATGGGCGTCCCACCGATGACCGACCCGAACCTGACCCCGCAAAGCATCCAGCTCGACGCAGTCGAAGGGGAATGATCGACAGAAGCGGATCCACCCGGGTGGACGGTTAGTCAGCGGACTTGGTCGCCGGCTCGGTCTGCGTGCCGGGCCGGGACCCGAGTCCACCGCCTTTGGCCTGCAAGTCCTCGACGCTGCCACGCGGGAACGTTGTCAACACAATCGCGACCGCACCGAGCGCCAGGACAAACATCCCGATGTACACACGATGCAGGGATGCACTCAGCGCTGCGCGCAACAGTTCCAGCGTCGCCGCATCGAGGCTAGCCCGAATGTCGGGGTCCAACAGCGCGTTGGCACTCTGCAGCTCCGCATCCAGACCACTCAGGCGTGACGCCATGCCTGCCGTCAACAACGTACCGAGTGCAGCGACGAATACCGCACCACCGATCGTGCGCGAGAACTGTACCGTTGCCGTTGCGACGCCTCGTTGCGCCCAGCCGACCGCATTCTGCGTGGAGATGATCATCGCGGTTGAAGATAACCCCATCCCTATCCCCACAAAAGCGGACCCGACCGCCAACGGCCAGACCCCGCGTTCAGCTGATGCGAGGAGCAGCAGCCCTGCGCCAACTCCGGCAGAAATCACCCCGGCCACGACGGAAGCCCGATATCCGGTGCGCAAGATGATCCGCCCGGCTAGGACCGATGCGCCGGACCAGGCAATCGAAAACGGAGCGACCGTGAACCCTGCCTGGATCGCGCTGCCGCCTAGCACCCCTTGAACAAAGAGTGGGACGTAGGAGCTGATCCCAAACATCACCCCTCCGATAAAGATGCCGGCACACGTGACGACGGCAATGATGCGAATCCGGAACAGGTCCAACGGGAGTACTGGGCTACTGAACCCGCGCTCACGCTGAATGAAACCTGCCAGCAGCAGGATCGACAGCGAAAACAGCGCGACGGTTGTCCAATCGCTCCAGCCCGGCCCTTCACCCGCTTGGCGCAACCCGAACAGCAGCAGCGTGATCGCAGCAGTCAACAGGGCCGCACCGAGGTAGTCGATACGTTCAATGACGTGACGACGTTCCTCGTGCAGGTGCCGCCACATCAGATAGATACAGGCAGCTCCGAATGGAAGGTTTATGTAAAATATCCAGCGCCAATCCACCCAATCGACGATGAAGCCCCCCAACGTTGGCCCAGCGACTGCCGATGAACCCCAAACGGCGCTGAACAGCCCACTGATCTTGGCGCGCTCGGTCACGGAGAACTGGTCACCCAAGATCGTGAACGTGACTGGGATGATGCCTCCAGCTCCCAGACCCTGCACGGCCCGGAACGCAACCAACTGTTCCATGCTCTGTGCAACGCCACACAGCGCCGAACCCAGGACAAACAGGGCCGCCGCCGCAATGAACATCGGCTTGCGCCCATACATATCCGAAAGGCGGCCGTAGAGCGGCACCGTGGTTGTGGAGGTCAGCAGGTAGGCCGAGAACACCCACGGGTAGATGCCAAGTCCACCCAGTTGCCCGACAATCGTCGGCATAGCGGTACCAACGATGCTTGTATCAAGTGCGGAAAGGAACGTCGCGGACATCGCGGCGGCGACGATTAGTTTGCGGTTCGTCGTCCGAAGCATCTCACCCCGTGCGGAATCCTGCACATCACTCCCTGCAACACCTGCGGCGCATACGCGCTCCCAGTTGATCCTTCGCCACGACAGGGGGTATTGTAGCAACCATGCGCGTCCCATCCTGACGTGCGCTGCATCAATAGGAGCGCTGCCATGAGCACGTCGAGACCAAACCCGCCAGGTCGCGTTGGCGCTGCAGAGGCCGCCGATGCCGCATCCATGCGGCAGATACGCGCCCTCTTCGAGCGGAAAATGCTCTCGCGGGCGATGGCGCTAGCCGACGCGCGCTGGCCCGGCGCCGGAGACATGGTGGCGCTCGCCGCTGAGTGGTCGCAGCTGAGCCCTGCTGAACGACGCATGCGTCTTTCCGCAATTGGCCCGGAGGATCTCGCCCGCCTGCGCAGTTTCGCAGAGCTTAACCCAGACCTCGCACGTGTGTTGAGCGACCTCGAAAGGCGTGGCGTGCTGCCGCCGGCTTTGTTTGATCCGAACTCGGGGATTTCCACGCAGGAGGCCCTAGTCGATACCGCGCTGAATCTAGGCGAAGCGGCAGTTCAGGAAGCGCGCGATTTTGCCGAAGACCCCGCCACACAAGCTGCTGTCGCTGCTGCGGTTGGCGGCTACGTGCCAATCGCGGCACAGCAACTCGAGCCGCTTCCCCAAGTTGCAATGCCACGCCTCGACCTCGGCTTGCCATCAACTGATGAATTCCTCAGCGATGAGGACCAGCGGCGCATCGACGCGGCGGTTACAGCAGCCGGCATCCTCGAGCGCGTGCGCCAGCGGATTGACAGCCAGGCTCAGCGCATCGCCACGCGCGAATCCCAACTGCAACAAGCGCAGCCAGTTGAGCGCTCACAACTGTCCCTCATTGAGTCCACTGCACCTGCCGTAATCGTCAGGTCGACAGCCGCAGCACGTCCAACGAACGAACTGGTCGAAACCTACGCCCAGAGGTTGCGGAACGAGCAAATCGTCGTTGCCGATCCTGACATGCCCGTACCGACCGCCCAAGACATTATGTCTATTGGAAGCGAGCTGGAATTACCGTTGATTGAGATCCGTTTGGAGGCTGGTTCCACCCGTGCCGAGTTTGGGACGCTACGTCGACGCGGACCAGAAGTGATCGTAGAACCTGGTCCACTGCCGCGCGCGCTCGCGACACGCTGTTTGGTGAGCGTGTCCGGCAGGGTCTACCCCACCATGCTCGCTCGCTGGCGCGAGGGATACTGTGATATTCCCGGCACAAAAGTGAGCACGCGGATCAACCCTGAGTGCCGGGTATTGGTCATCCCGTAGAGTATCCGCGAGCCACACAGCCCACAAAACCAACGGCGCGGGCTGATATAACCCGCGCCGTCACTGTTGACATCGTACTGGGCCAGCGGCCCGGACGGCTTCCTAAAACCGCCCTAACTGTGGACGTCCTCCACAAGTGTCCCTGCAGACAAACGTGCTATCGCAACGTCGTTGCCTGACTGGAGCCGCAGCATTTGGGCCGTCAACTGGCCTCGGCTGCCACACGCCTTGCGCGGAGGAACCGAGATCACCTCGACGGCCTCACGCGAATTTCAAGGAGTGGGCTGAACACCCAGAGCGGATGTTCGTTGCCTGCTGTGCCACGGTATCGCGTCATCCGCACTCCTCCTTTCCGTCGCGATCATGTCGATTACCTGGTGCGAGTATAACGTACACTCGCCGACGCTGCAAGAGCGGAGAGCTGTTCGCAGCATCATGCGATTCGCGCAAGGAATCTCAGCCGATGAGTCCTGCATCAGCCACAGCAGTTACAGACTCCCGGAACGCGGAGACCGTTGTCGCGATGACTTCTTCACTATGGGCAATCGAGAGTATGCCCCGACCCCCGAAGAGCGCCACACCGCGCATCAGCATGTGCAAGTTCAGCGCTTTCTCGGCGATGCCAGGTGTCCAGTGCACATCTGGTTCCTGGCTGGGTAATGGCGCGCGAAGGTCAGTCGGCGGCGGAACCTGATCGCCACCAAGTTCAATGCGGAACATCGATGCGGCGCCATAGACGCTGCCAGGCACACCCAATTCAGCGAGCACACTGTTCATCCCAGTGCGGACCGCTGCGGCCGACGCTGAGGCGCGTTGCTGAACGGACGGGTCGGCTACCAACTCTAAACAGGCGACGCCAGCCGCGGCGGATAGCGGGTTTGCATTGAATGTCCCTGGGTGGGCGACTTTAGGCAACCCACGGCGCACCTCCGGCTCGAACGCCAATGGCGCCATGACATCTGCCCGGCCAGCCACAGCCCCTCCCGGCAACCCACCAGCAAGGATCTTCGCCAGCGCCGTCAAGTCGCCAGTTACTCCGTATGCTTGCTGGGCCCCACCGGGAGACCAGCGAAAGCCGCTGACGACCTCGTCCACGACCAACAGCGCCCCGGTACGTTCCGTTTCAGTTCGAAGGAATCGAAGGAACGCAGCCCAGTTCGAAGGAATCGAAGGAACGCAGCCGGGTCGGGCAGGGTAAAGAACGTCGGGTTACTGGTTTCAATGATGACCGCGGCAACTGTCTCATCGGATAACGCCTCGCGCACAGCCTCATAGTCTCCACAGGGGAGCACGCGCGCCGCGCTGCGCAGACTCACCGGCAAGCCAGCCGCGCCGATTCCGCCAAATGTTGTGTCGTTCCAGCCGTGGAAATGGGTTTGAAACTGCACGAGCGTCGTGCGACCGGTAAAGACCCGCGCCAGCCGGATCGCCAGCATTGTTGCCTCAGTGCCGGAAGACACAAAGCGCACGCGTTCCGCGCCGGGCACAAGCGCGCAGACCTGCTCGGCCCACTCTACCTCCAGAGCATGGTTTCCGCCCAGATGCGTACCCAACGGCAGCTGCCGGGCCACGGCCTCGACAACCTTCGGGTGACTATGCCCAAGGATGAGCGAGCCATGCCCGGTTACGAAGTCGACATACCGGAACCCATCGGCATCCCATTTGTATGCGCCTTCGGCTCGCGTAATCGCAAGCTGAAACGGTTCCATGTAGCGAGAGTCGTGCGTGACGCCACTGTGGAACCGCGTGATCGAACGTTCATGATGCTCGCGCGAAAGCGGGCGCAACAGCCCGAACTGTTCCTGAATCGCCGAGACGGCGGCTGTAACCTGTTCCTGACGCCGCTGATCGCGAATGACCATCCCTCTGCCACCTCCTCGATAGATGTGTCCGCAGTTGTATGCGTGTCACGCTAGCACCGCCTCGACCTGCCGACAAGCGTCATTCGTTGACTCCGAGCGGAATGAGCCGCTCAAGTCGCTGATCGACTCCGGCCCTCGTAGCAGCGGACAACCCAGGCACAGGTGTTACCAGTCCTGATCATGCGCGTAAGCAACTATGGAGCTATGGCCAAACGTCAGTCACTCTGCCGGCAACTCAGCCTCCCCAGTGCTTCGGCCAATCGCGCGGCGCAAACACAAACGGCCGCGCGCGATGCGCACGGCCGGTAGTCGCTGTAGCGCCCCGGTTCGTTAGGCTTGGGTCGCGACGTCGTAGCCTGCTTCTTCGATCCCCGCCAGGATCTGCCCCTCCGCAACCGATTCCGAGGCGATGACAGTGACCAGCTTCGTTTGCACGTCGACTTTGACTCGCTCCACGCCTGGGATCGCGGTCAACTCGTTCGTGATCGCCGCGACGCAATGCTGGCAACTGACATCCGGGACACGATATGTGCGCTCAACCATCCTCTTAGCAACCTCCTCATGTGTCGAAATACCCCCACGGGGTATACATCAATCATATCTCCATGGTGCACTGTTTGCAACACAGGATTCAATGAGCGCCAGACTGGAAGCGGCACCGTGAGAATTTAACATAATGCTAGGGCAGCATATGGTGTAATTTAGCGGGGAGTGAGCTTAAGGAGACTGGGAGAGCACGATCGACATATGCGTGAGTTGTTCTTCTCCGGCGCGACGATCGCGTTCGCGTACGGCGCAATCGAAGCGCATCCTGCTGAGGCGCTGTGCATCGTGGCGAACGCTGATGGGATCATGGCTTCGGGCCACGCCGGCAGGGTGCGGCTTGCTGCCGGCCCAGAAATCGAACGCGAGCTGCGCGCCCAGGCGCCACTATTGCTCGGCACGAGCTACCTGACCGGGCCTGGCAATTTGGCCTCGGCGGGCGTGCGCCTGATCGCCCACATCATCGCCTCCCAAACGCCGGGTGCGCCGGTGCTACGTACCGAGCTCGAACGTGGACTCGACCGCGCCTTCGAGCAGCTCTCGCTCAAGGGGATGCGCAGTTTAGCGATGCCGGACATCGGCATGCGCATCCCCGGCATCTCGGTAGAAGCGGCAGCAGCACTTCCGGTCGGCGCGCTCTCACGCCGCCTACGGCTCGGTGCGTCGTTCGAGCGCGTCACGATTGTCTCCCTCGATCGCGGGTACTTGCAGGCTGCGCGAGACCGGCTCATCGCGCTGGGAGCGCTCGATGCCTGACGCACGCGTCGCGCCGGCAATGTAGCGCGGAGCGTGGACATAAATCGGCAAGTATTTCTTGATTGGAACGGCGTTGTCGGATCCGGCGGGCGACACGTCACGCGAAGCACGACACGACCTTGACCTGGCACTCGGGTGCGCAGTGGGAGTCGCCCTGCTCGTAGTGGTTGTGCTCGTTGCCTATCTGTGGATGCTGTAACGGTCTAACGGCTCAGCCATTGCTGCACTATCGCTGATGACTTCCCCGTCGCGCAGCTCGATGACGCGGTCGGCGAGGTCAATCAGCACGGGGTCGTGCGTCGCGACAATCGCCGTCACACCTTCGCTGGATACCAGCGCACTGATCAACGTCATGATCGTGCGCGCAGTGTTCGAGTCCAACTGCCCAGTCGGTTCGTCTGCCAGCAGCAGACGCGGAGAGTTCGCCAAGGCCCGCGCGATGGCGACGCGCTGCTGTTCTCCACCCGACAACTCAAACGGGCGATGGCCCGCTCGCTCTCCCAGGCCGACCAGCTCCAGCAGGATGCGCACACGTTCCTCACGGCGTGCGACATCTGCCTGCGCAAGCCGCAGTGGGATCTCGACATTCTCGGCGGCAGTGAGGATTGGGATGAGGCCAAACGCCTGGAAGATGAACCCGATGGTGTTCCTGCGCAGGTCGAGCAAGCCTTGCTCGCCCATGGCCGTAACCTCGGCCCCGTCGATCCAGACTCTGCCGCTCGTCGGCCGGTCCAAACCGCCGATGCAGTTGAGCAACGTTGTCTTCCCGGAACCGGAGCGCCCGTGGACGGCAACAAGCTCACCACGCGTCACCCGCATGCTAACCCCACGCAGCGCGCGCACCACATGATCTCCAATGGGGTACTCGCGGGTAATCTCTTCGACTTCGACGATCGGCTTACTTGCATCGAATGGGCGGCGCACCTGTCCCGTCCAGGCGCTGCGCTCTTCGCCATCGTCGGTCGGGGTGACGAAGACGGAGCGGCCCCCCTCGCGACCACGCGGTTTCCAGCGCTCGTAATCGTCGCTCATCGCGGTTCCTCATCTCCGTCGCGCTCACGGTCCGGCCAGACGCTGATATGGTCGCTTTCCAAGTCAAGACGCACGCGACGTTCCAGTTCGAGCGCCGTCACATACTCGCGTGGGAGCTGCAAACGCCCGGCGCGGTCCAGCACAGCGAACTCTTCGGCAATGACCTGGTGTTCGCCTTCGACGTTCAGTTCCGTACGGCGCAGCGTCTCGCTGCTTGTGCGGCCATCGCGGATCGCGACGGTGCGGTTGACTTGCCCTGAAACCAGCGGGTCGTGAGTCACGACCACGACCGTGACGTTGAGGTCCTCGGCCACCGAGCGCAGGACGCCAAAAACTTCGGTCGAGGTGCGTGTATCCAGCTCCCCGGTTGGTTCGTCTGCCAAGAGCACAGACGGCGAGTTTGCAAGCGCAACGGCAATCGCGACACGCTGTTGTTCGCCACCGGAGAGCCGGTCGGGGCGGTGGTCGGCCCGCTGCGCCAACCCAACAAGCTCCAGCAGCTCCAGCGCGCGCGCTCGACGCAGGTCACGAGGCTGGCCTTCAAGGATCATCGGCAGCTCAACATTCTCCATCGCCGTCAAATAGGGCAAAAGATTGCGAGCTGTTTGCTGCCAAACGAAGCCAATCACTTGCCTGCGATAACGGGTACGCTCCTTGGCATCCATATTCAACAGGTCAAACCCTGCGACAACTGCTCTACCCGCCGAGGGGACATCCAGCCCGCCAAGGATCGACAGCAGCGTCGACTTTCCGGAACCCGATGCACCGACAATCGCAATAAACTCGCCCTGTTGCACAACGAGGTCGAGCCCTTGCAGTGCAACGACTTCCAACTCGGCAATCTTGTAGATCTTGACCAAGTTATCGCAGACGATCTGGGCGCCAGCCCCGAACTGGATGCGTTCGACATGCGCAGCGCGGTCGCGCAAGGTCCGAAAGTCGACCTGCTCCGCTGCGGCAGTGCTTCTACTCACTCGTCCCCCAATCGCAACGCGCTCCCGAGGTTGGCGCGCCGTGCAGCTTGCGTTACCAGGGCAATCGCAGCAGCCACAACGGCAACGAGCCCCAACGCGAGCACCCCAATAGTGACATAATCAACGACGACGGGCACTGCCACCCCAGGGCCAGTAAAGGCCGTCATATCGATGCCCGGCTCGATCAGCAGTACCGTCCCGATCCCCAGCGCAATGCCGACAATCAGCGACAGCACCAGCGGTGGAGCCTGTTCGACAACAATCAGGCCCAGCACCTGCTTGTCTGACATTCCGAGCGTGCGCAAGAAGGCGATGTCACGCGCTCGTGCTCGTGCAGTCAAGGCCAATGCCACAGCGACCGCCAGAGCCGAATATGCTGCAGCAATGGCAATGCCGATGCGGAACCCGGTTGTCGTGCCGCGAATGAGCGGCGCATCGTGGACTTTTGCGTATTCCTGGTATCGAGCAGTCAAGCTGGCACTGACCGACTGGCTCGCCAACGTTGCTGCCAGCTCCTGGTACGCCGCATCTGGCGCGCCGATGTACTGGCGGTTCACCGGAAACGATCGAGGGTTCCCTGTCGCCAGGAGCGCATCGAGCGAGGTCACGACAAACGACTGTCCTTCAGGCAACGTTGGGAAGCCATTGCGGACATCTGCAACAATGAAGGAAATCTCCTTTCCGTTCATGTTGAGCGCAAACGTTTCACCACGTTGCGGCCCCTGGCTCAGTACCCAGCGGCTGGAGACAATGGCTGGGATCGGGTTCGCGGGCGTACCAATGCTGCTCGCGAACTCCGCGTCCAGCATTTGCCGCGGGAACTGCGGATCAGCCGGCGTCCCAGCGTTGATCTCGGCATAGGTGCGCGTGTCAACTGCGAGCACGTTGACCATCCCAAACACGGGCGTGCGTGAGACGATCGAGAAGCCGCCTTTGGCGAAGGCCGGCGCAACCCCGGTGACGCTGTCAACCACCGTCAGATCGACGCCGTGATACAGGGGAGCGTCTGGAAACGCATCGACCCGATACGGTGCGCCAACTGTTTGCCAGGATGTGCGGATCTGACCATCGTCGATGCTGTGCAACAGCACCGAAGAAAAAACCCCGACTGCAACCGCCAGCAGCAACACCAGGAGCGGCGCAGAGTTGATCGACGGCTGTCGCGCAACGCGCCTGAAGCCAAGCGACGGCACCAGGTCACGAAGATAGATGTCAAAGCCCTCGGTGCTTCCCTGCGACGAGCCGGCCGAGAGTCCGCGCCGGCGGAGCAAGTACACACCCGCAAGCGCGACGGCAACGATACCCGCCTCAACCGCCCACCGACGTGGGGATACCTTTGTCAGGACGATGTCGGAGCGTTCGATCGCCCGCAGCGGCCGGTTGACGAACGGAATGAGGAAGACGACGAGCAAAAGGGCCGTCGCTCCTGCGAGGCCGAATGCTACGAGCGGGGAGAGAAAACTGGCCCGCTCTCCGACGAACACGCTGGCAGCGACGAACCCGAGCGCAGCTGCCGGGATCGCGAGCAGCAACCCTTCGGTGAGCTGCGCCGCAAGCAGTTGTCCGGCACTGCCTCCACGACCGCGCAACAAGGCGGTCTGGTCGCGCCGCCGCTCGGCGATCAACGCGGCAACCAACCCAAGCACCGCTAACGAAACGGCCAACAGCCCGATCGAGGCAAGCGACAACATCGCTTCCGTCAGACCCCGCTGGGCGATATACCGCCGGAAGATCGCCGACAACCCAGTTCGGACCGTCGTATCGGTTGGTGGTGCGAGGCCGGTTGCGGGGTACTCTGCATCGAGCCGGCGGACATCCGCGGCAAGGATTGCGAGGTCTCCAGCGTCGAACAGCTTGGTATCGGTGAAATAGCGCCACTTATAGGCAACCCCCATGGGCGAAATGGCCTCCAGCAATTGCGGGTAGGCATCCTTCGCCATCAGTGCGGTCGCATAAAAGTGCGTCACTTGCCCATCGTCGTATTCGATCGCGCGGTCGAGACGCACGTCCGCGAACCACCATGGGTCTTGGACATCGTTGACGGCGATCACGCCGACCACCTCGTACACGACGTACTGCAGGTTGCGCGACGGTGTTCGTCGCACGATCGCATCTTCCGGGTCGGGCATCGTCCAGAAACGGTCGCCAACTGTTGCACCAATTTGACGTAACGTTTCAGCGGACGCTGCGACTTCGAAGACCTGTGCTTCCTCCTGCGCGATGTCGAACGGCACCGGAACACGCTCGGTGGTAGCCTGCGGCATGCGGCCAGAAACGAGCGTCAGCCGCGATTCGATAGCATCCCCTTGCCGCAGCGTGAAGTAACGCGGGCTGGGATACCGGTCGGTTCCTGGCAGATCAAGGAAACGGTATCGCGGCGAATCGAAGAGAAACGAGCGACTTCCGATGATCTTCTGGATCGACTCAGCCAACGATTCCTGGAACCGCGCGCCCTCAGCATCGATGTTCGCGTAGAGATCGTCGCCCTCTGCAGGTTGGATGCGTAGAGCGCGCGCCATCTCGATATTCCGCAGGAACGAGCGCGACCCGTCGACGGCGTGACGCAACCCGTCGTCCGACATCGTGTTGAACAAGCGGGGTATCGACGCGAAAATGAAGCTTGAAACAAGCACAACGGCGAACACGATCCCAACCAGTGCGCGGTCCTCGCGCAGGCGCCGGAGTTGCGCGACAATCGCCGCGACGCTGGCGATTGGCCGCACGCTGCGACGGTCGAGGGCGATGCGCGCCATCGGTTACTCCCCTCCCAGCCGCAACACGGAACCGAGGCCCAACCGGCGCAGGAACGCTGCCAGGGCGATCACCACGACAATCAACACGACGATTGTCACTGCCTCCAGCGCCAACACTGCTTTCCACGGGATGACGACGATCACCGCCGGCACAACTGCCGCCGCTTCTTGCGTGAGTGAAACCAACGGCAGCACCGACCAGGCAAGGACCAGGCCAAGAACCGTCCCGCCAGCGATGCTCATGCCAACCAACAAACCGTTTTCGAGCGTGAGCCAGCCGGTGAGCTGACCGGTAGAAAGCCCCAATGCGCGCAACAGAGCAAACTCCGTCAGGCGTTCGCGCGCCGACACCGCTGCGCTCACTGCGAATCCCAAGGCGGCGAACAGCCCAGCCGCGACAAAACCGAGCGCAAGTGATCCGATATTGCCCAAAGCAACTGGGTCGTTCAACAGTTTCCGCCCCTCGCTCACGCGATCTTGCACCCGTGGGCTGAAGTACGGGGATTCCTGTAAGTCAAGTGCCACGCGCTCGATCTCAGCGTCGTCTGCTGCGAGCCACCACTCATCCGGTACGACCAGGTTGCCGTCGGAGGCATACTCCAGCATCGCGAACGACGGCAAGTCGACGATGACCAGGCTGTAGCGATGCGGGTTAAGCGTTGGGAACCCATCGATAACACCGACGAGTTGCACTGCGCGACGTTCCCGCCCCAAGTCGAGTGGCACTGTCTCACCAATCCGTGATTCGGTGAGATCTAGGAACCGTTGCGACACCAGCGCAGGGATAGTCTGTTCCAGCTCGTTCGGCCCAAACGACAGCGCGTACACCACGGCGATGGAGCCTGTCCCGACCAGCGATCCGACACTAAAGCTGAGCCGTACTGCATTGCCCTCCACAGCAGTTTCGAAGCGGCTGATCTGCGGCGGGTCGAGCGCCCCGATCGGCACGTTGAACTTTGTCGTCCAGTCGTCGGAGTTGGTAGGCAGTGCAACGTCAGTCCACGCGCCGCCGTCTAGGTCGGCGCTCGCCTGGACCCGCTGGATCTCGAAGACGCCAGAACGCGGAATGCGCGGTGTCGGCAAGGCGCGGAAGTCGATCGAGACGAGCGACACCGGATATTCGGGTGTTGCGACCCTGCCGTCAGCCATGCGGAATGCCAGGTTCAGCTCGACCCGTTGCGGTTCACCGCTCAACTCGTTGCGCAACGGGCCGCCGCTGATGCGATAGAGCATCCCACCAGCGTCCTGGATCACGATGGAAAACGATGGCGCAATGCTCGGCAGTTCCTCTGGAGGGACGGGGAGATCATCTGGCGGAGGATCGAGCTGGACACGCAGGTCGAACGCCAGGCGGGCCGGAGAACCGACCAGTTCCACAGCCGCCAATTCCGGCCTGCCTTCGGCGAGACGCGCCAGTAACGCATCGAAAGGCTGGGTCGACAAGTCTTCGCGGAAGTTCACGACACCGGCTGCCCGCGTCGCGTCGATGCCAAGCACATCCGCCTGCCCAGCCGACCGCGAAACGGTGAGTGAGTCATATAGGACGGGCAAGGTCTCGTCGACCCCATCCAGGCTGCGATGAGCGTTTGACAGGGAGTACATTGGGATGCCCCTGCCGACGCGGATGTCCGGACGCAACCGAATGTCGCCGCCGATGCGGTAATCGGCCTGGTCCTGTTGTGACACCGACCAGGTGCGGCTGTAGGCAACCGCAAACAACCCGATCGCCAGCGCAAGCATCAACAGGAGTGCCGAGCGGGCATAGCGCAGTGGCCGGCGCGAGAGCTGCCAGGCGCCGAGACTCGGCACCAGCGACTTTCGCCCAGTTGTCGAGCGCTCGGCGACGCGCGCAAGTAGGGGCACCAACCGTAGTGCAACGACAGCACCTGCCAACAAGCCGATGGCCGGTGCGGCGATCAGGAACGGGTCGAGGGAAAGTCGTCCCTTCACCGTCTCAGTGATCGGAGCTCCATAGCGTCGGAGCTGCCAGAGTGCAAGCCCAGCAATGACGACCATAACGAGGTCGATACCGGCGCGTTGCGCCAGCCCTTGCGACGCTTGCCGTCCGAGCGATGACCGCGCTTGCACAAACAAGCGCGCAGAGCGGTGCGCCGGAACAACGAGCGCCACAACGCACCCGATGGCAGCCACCATTGCCAGCACATACGCCTCGCGGGTAACGACGGGGTTGATCGTCAAATCGATGGCATCAAGTGGCCCGATATGGTTGAGCGCGCGTAGCACGAATGCCGCGATCCACGGCCCAAACACCGCCGCCGGGACCGCAAGCACCAGGCCCTCCATCAACGCCATCGTTGCGATCTGGCTGTTGTCGGCGCCGCGTGAACGCAGCAATGCCGTCTCGATCCGGCGCTGTTCGATCAGGAGGCCCGCTGTCAGTACGAGCGCGTACCCCGCGAGGATTGCCAACTGCACGGTGAGGATGAACACCCCGGAGCGCGTGACGAGCAGCGAGCGCTCGGCACGCCGGAGGATGCCATCCAAGTCGGTTTCAACGGTGAAACGCTCGTTTGGACCACGCCCAAAGTTCAGCACCGCGTCGAGCGTTTCCACGCCACCACGCAACTGCGGCACTTCGTCGACGTCGAGATTGTCGAAATAGGGGTAAATGCGCCAGTTGACTTCCGAGCTTGAGGTGCTGAGCTTCTCTAGAAACGCCGCCTGGCTCGTGACGAATGGACCGTACGTCGTGAACGATTCACCGACCTGCACCCCATCCAGCACGAGCGTATCTTCCCACCAGTAGGGGTCGAGCCGGTCGCGTATCGTGAACAAGCCGGATATTTCGACCGTGACGATCCGGTCCGCCTCACGACGGCTCTGAACAGCCACTCGGTCTCCGACAGTCAGCCCAAGCTGCTGCGCGGTTGCATCCAGCAGCAGCGCCTGGACGTTGAATTCCCCTGGCACGTCCGCTGGCCAGCTACCTGCCACGAGATCGACGCGCGACTCGAATTCCTCGAAGAAGGAGAAAACGACGAGGTCGGTGACGGCGTCAGGTTCCTGGCCCGGTAACGCAAAAGATTCAGAGCGACCGGTTCGCCACAGCTCTGCGCCGGTTGTGGCGAACGCGCCGTTTCCGGCGGACACGACGGTCGAGTCGAGCTGTGCGTATTCAGGCCCACGGATCCGTGCGCTGATCTCGAGATTTGCATCGCGCACCGGTGCATCGTGCAGGGTGCGGCGCACGCCGCTCAGCGTCACCGCATCGGCATAGATCGGCCCCGCGGCGAGCAAGGTCGTCGCCAGGATAATCGTGAGGAACGCGGCGGCCAGGATCAGCCAGTCGGAGATGGAGCGCTTGAGCACCACGCGCCAGGCGGCAGAGATAACTGTCATCATCGCATCATGCCGTCTGGCCCGATCCTCGTTCCACTATCCATTACCCGCGGCGATGCTAACAGATCATCACAGCATACGGCGCAATGCTGCCTCGCGGACGTACCGGCGAGTATCACGCATGCACGCCGGGCCGCAAGCACCGTCCACCCAGGTGGACGGCAGTTGTGGTGGGGTCAGGCCAGAGGCAAGAGGTCATCTGCAGACGCACTATGGGCCTGGATAACTTCACATAACCCCCAACACGAGAGCCAACCCACCATCCTTTACGTGTGTCGCTGGAGCGTTAGCGCCGAAAGATCGTTCCGATACGATCTTCCAACGAGGTGGGTACATCGGACTGCTGCCAGTCCCACTCGTGCTTCAAAGCCAGCAGACCGCGTTGGTCCAGCCCGGCGGATTCGACACGAAGGACCGCTTCCGCGCGATCCAACGGCTCACGCCCGTCAGTTGCCGCCAGCAATGTTGCGACGACATGTAACGTTCCGGAGGTGACCGGCAAATCGCGCACCACCATCCGCGCTGCCCGCGTATCCGGCGCGTCGTCGGGACGACGGCTCGGACCGGCCACCGGCAGCTCCGCTGGTAGCTCGGCGCCTGCTCCCCACAGGTGCCCACCGTGCTCGTCAAACAGGTCGATCAACAACACGAGCCCTGCCGGACACTCCCCCCCTGGCGTCCGCAACACCGCCTCCAGCCCGAGGTCCGCGCCAGAACGCACGACATCGGTCGAAAGCCCAAACTCGTCGAACGCTCGCACCCGTAATAGCCCCACTCGCGGTAGCGTCACATCCTCCGCCAGCAACCGCTCGTAGTGGTCGATCACCTCAGCTGCTGGCCCGACATCGACGAGGTGCCCCCCAGAGAGGAGCGCGGCGCGATCGCAGAACGTGCGCACTTGCTCGGCATCATGCGAGACGAACAGGATCGTTGTGCCGCCAGCCTTCAAGCCTTCGAGCGCGCGCAGACACTTCGCCCGGAAGTTGGCGTCGCCGACCGCCAGCACCTCGTCGATCACCAGGATCTCTGGCTCCATGTGCACCGCTATCCCAAAGCCCAGCCGCGCAAACATGCCGGATGAGTAGTGCTTCACTGGGGTATCGACGAAGCGCTCCAGCTCCGCGAAACGCACCACCCGCTCGTAGACGCGTTGCATTTGCTTGCGAGAGAAACCGTAGAGGCTACCGTTGAGGTAAATATTGTCGCGGCCGGTCAGCTCGGGGTGAAACCCGGCGCCCAGTTCGAGCATCGCATACGTGCGCCCATTCACGAGCACCTGACCAGACGTCGGCTCCAGGATACGGGTCACGAGCTTCAAGAGCGTGCTCTTGCCAGCCCCGTTGCGCCCCACAACCCCGAGGGTTTCACCCCGCTTGACCCCGAATGTCACCTCACGTAACGCCCAGAACTCCTCGGCAACCCCTCGCGGCCGGATCAACCCGATAAACCAGTCCTGAAACGATGCGCGATGTTCGTGGTGGAGCACGAAGCGCCGAGAAACATCGCGGAACTCGACCGCATAGTCGTTCCGGCGGGAAGGCAGTGCCATATTACAGATGCTCCCCTAGATGCCGGCTCACCCGCATGAACATCGCCCAGCCGATCACGACCAGTAGTAGCGCCGTTACGAATGCGCGCGCCATGAAGAGCGGGTCAGGGACGCCACCATAGTACAGCACCGTGTGCAACTCTGCGACGATTGACGCCATGGGGTTCAGCCAGTACATCCACGACACCAGGTCAGGTACAACATCTTCCACCCGGTAGAAGATCGGCGTCATAAAGAACCAAGCCGTCAGGCCTACCTCCACCAGCACGATCGTATCCCTGAAATTCACATACAGCGCGGCGAGGATCAGCACCAACCCCGTAAGAAACGTCGCTTGCACCGCGATGATGACGGGGAGGTAGACGAGCCACGGCGTGAAATCCATCCGGTACAGGGCCATGAACAGGAAGATAACCGGGAACGACAGCAAATAGTTGATCCCATTCGACAGCACCACCGACACTGGCAGAACGACACGTGGAAAGTAGACCTTGTTGATCAGCGGCGCGTTGTCGATCAACGCTGTTGTCCCACGGCTTACGCTAGCCGCCGTCCAATTCCAGGCAAGTAGCCCGATCAGCACGAACACCGGGAAATGATCGATAGTCTCACCCAGTAGCTGGGTGAAGACGAATGTGAACACCAGCATCATCAGCAGCGGGTTGAGCAACGACCAAACGAACCCCAGGATGGAGTTCTTGTAGCGGACCTTCAGGTCCTTGGCGACGAGATTCGTCACCAGGCTGCGGTACCGGATAAGCTCGCCTGTTTGCTGAACGACTGCCACTAGGTCCCCTGCTCGTTCCGCGTCCCGCCTGCGTATCCGCACGGCGCAGACGCACGGCAGTATGGCCTACACGCGAACGCTGTGCCACCCAGGCGACGTTCACAGGTGAGCGTGGTATCCTCCCGTGTTCGTACAGCAGGTGTCGGTTCGGTGCATACCAGCGTGTGTATGCTCCAAATCATGGTGTGGTGTGGTGAACGGTTCTCTCGGTCGACGAACAACTGGTGGTTTATTCGGAACCGTCCTTCTCGCGGTGAGTATTCTGTTCTTTCAGGCATGCGGCTCGTCCGGTGACGCTAAGTCCACCGCGACTGAGGCACTTCCTGTCCCGATCATCACTCCGACCCCGCTCGTCAGCAACCCAAGTCCTTCCGGCGCTGCGACGCCAACTGCCACAGCACAGGTCGATAGCACGCCAGAGAGTCAGATTGAGCCGACCGCTGCACCCGCCACCGACACGCAACAAGCTGCCATCGACAGTTCGACTCTACAGTCGATCGCGGAGTCGCTTGTGGCTGCGAGCGGAGGGTTCGCTGAAGTCGTCATCGCACTTCCGAGTGGTGAGTTCATCGTCGATATCAACGGCAGCGAACCCATGGAGTCGGCGAGCCTGTACAAGCTCGGCATCATGGTCGAAGTGTTTGTCCAACGTGAAGTCGGCATGCTCTCGTTCGACGACGGCGTGCTGCTGGAGCCCGGCTATTTCGTCGAAGGCGAAGATGTCTTCGGCTATGGAGATATCGGTGCGGTCTACACCGTCGGGACGCTGCTTCAAGCGATGATCACCCAGTCGAGTAATGTTGCGGCCACGGCGTTGCTTGCCACAGTCGGGAACGAAAACGTGAACGCCACGCTTGCATCGCTGGGGATCACCAACACCCAGATCCGCTGGATGCCCGACCCGTCGGCCAGCCCCGACTGGAACGACGAGACGCTCGATGAGGGGACGCCCCCTGTCGATGAGTCGACCGAGGAACAACCAACCGAACCGCCGACATCTGACGAGGCGCCGGCCGACGATGCCGTTGATGGCGTAGATTCGGGCGCACGCGCCGAGGTCGTCTACCTGTCCGCCGGACCAACTGACGCGGCAACCCACCCTCGCTGGTATGCGGATGCCCGCGCCGATGGAGCACTGAATGTCACGACTGCCGAAGACATGGCGTGGCTCTATACACTCCTCTTGCGCGGCGAAGTGATCGCACCGGAAGTTAGCCAGGAAATGCTTGACCTCCTGGCGGCACAGGAGGTCAACGACCGCATCCCAGCCTACCTGCCCGGCGGTACGGTTGTCGCGCACAAGACTGGCAATCTCGATGGACTGGTCCACGACGCAGGCGTAATCTACGCGCCAGCAGGCCCGATCATCGTCGTCGTGCTGACCGAAGATATCGATGAAGACGTTGCAATCGACATGATCGCCCAGATTGCATTGGCCGCATACGAAGCAGCGTCGTAACGCCTACTGGAGTGACGAGTGACCAGTGACGAGTGACGAGTGACCAGTGACGAGTGACGAGTGGTTCGATCGATTGTGTCCAAAGCACTCGGGTGATGTCGCAAGCGCTCGTTTCATCAGAAGCGAGCGCTTCAGACCAGGGTGATCATCCCACTGGTCACTCGTCACTGGTCACTCGTCACTCGTCACTGGTCACTCGTCACTCCACTAGTCCAAGTGGCGCATCACCGGACGGAACAAGAGCGTAAATATCCCGGCCCCGACGAGGATGCACCCGTTCACCGCGATCGCGAACGCCGGGCTCGTGAGTTCGGCAACGATCCCCAGCTGCAGGAACCCGATCGGCATCAGGCCGTTGATCATGGATTGAGCTGCCAGGACGCGCCCGCGAAACTTCGGTTCGGATAACGTCTGGACGAGGGTATCGCTCTGGATCGTGTAGATCATTTGGAAGAACCCGGCAAGAAACAGCGCCGGAAGGATTTCGAGATACCTGTCCCCGAGCGCCACCAGGACCAGAGACGTACCAAAACCGAGCATTGTCACCCAAATCGTCCGCCCACGCCGGCCGCGCCCGGTGAGCATCCCTGCGGCAACGGTGCCGAACAATGCCCCGACGCCACCGATGCTGAACAACACCCCAAGGGTCTGTGCGCCTCCCGCGAGTGTCTCGCGCGCGATTGCGGGAAGTAGGGCGATGTACGACAGCCCAAACAGGTATGGAAAGACGTCGTTTAGCACGGCAGCCCGCACAACGGGAGTCGCACGTATGTACCTGAACGCTTCGCCGATGTCGCCACGGAACGTCCGCGCCGGTTGTTCGGGGCGCAGGGTGCCGCGCACCGCGACGTGCGCGAGCGCGCCAGCAGCCAGCGGCACCGTGACAATCAAACCGGCTGCTGGTGCATAGAACCCTGCGCCGAGCAGCAATGCCGCGCCGATCCCGGCGAGGTCGATCATCCAGCCAACAAGCATTGGAGTCGAGATCCGCGAGACATTGCCCACGAGCGAGCCGATTGCATTGGCACTTTGCACTGCGCCCAGCGGCACAATGCTTGGCACCAGCGCCGAGGTCGAGGGATACGAGAATGCATTCGCGATACCCATTACAACCACGACGGCGCCGATCGCAGGCACAGTTAACGCACCAAGCACTGCCAGAACACCAAGCAATGCAAAACCGAGTGCTTGCACGGTGAACTGCAGCGCCAGGATGTGCCGCCGGTCGTAACGGTCTACGATCACCCCCACGAGCGGTGCGAGCAGCAGTTGCGGCACCGATTGCATGAACGATACGAGGCCGAGCAGGAAGTCGCTGCCGGAAATGTCGTAGACAACGTAGCCAATGGCGGTGGACTGTACCGCCCGCCCGCCCATTGACAGCGCACTGACCCAGAAGTACCTGCGGTAGGCGTCAACCTTCCAGGCGGCCATTGCGGGTATCGCGCGAAAGCGCTCGCGGCGGCTGGCGGGGGGAGGTATGTTGCCCACGGGAGACGCCGCGCCGGAGCCGGTGACCGGCTCCGGCGTAGACTCTTGCACGTCGGTGCTCACGTTGTCAGGTGTTCTCCTGCCACTCTCCGACGAGCCAGTTCAAACAGCACGATCCCCGCGGCGACACTAACATTTAACGAGGTCGCGCTACCGAACATCGGGATCGTTACGCGGAGATCTGCTCGTGCAATCGTCTCCTCACCCAATCCCACGCCCTCGTTACCGACCAGTACAACCGCGGAGCGCACAGGACCAAGCTCCCAGAGCGGCTGCGCGTTGCGCGCCGTCGTAGCGAGCACGGGAATCTGGTGACGGCTGGCCCAGTCGAAACACGCATCCAAGGTCGGTGCATCGACGACCGTCGCGAGGAACGTCGTTCCCAGGCTAGCGCGTAGTGCTGTCGGGTGAGCGGGATCAACCCCCCCATGCACAATTACCGCGGCACACCCCGCAGCGTCCGCTGTGCGGATCAACGTACCCAAGTTTCCGGGATCGCGCACATTGTCGGTTGCGAGGATCAACCCTTGTGCAGGGGGGTGAAAGGTCGCGAGCGGGCGCGGCTGCCAGTGCACGACAGCCGCTAACCCGACCGGGTTATCCCGCGAGGAAATGCGCTCGAACTCCGCCGTGGTCAGCACCACATGTCGCGCTCCGCCCCGGACAGCTCGTTCAATCGCCTCCAGCCCAACGCTACTCTGCAGGCGCGTCTCGTCAACATAGACGGCCTCGATCGCGTGTCCGCCCTCGACTGCGGAAACAACCTGCCGGATTCCCTCGACGAAGCACAGTCCGCGTGCGGAACGCTCGCTGCGCTCACGCAGTGCGCGCACGTGGCGCAATTCACGCGCGGTCGCCCGTGAGCTCGTTGAGTGCATTTCAGAGGTCCGCCATGCGCAGCATCACCCGCGCCGTCTGCTTTGCGCCGCGCGCGAAGTCCACCAGCCTGATGTGTTCGTTGGGGGCGTGCGCGCCGGAATCGGGGTAGCCAATGCCGACGTTCGCGATCGGTACGCCGAGGTGCTTCACGAACGCATCCATAGGTCCGCTGCCTCCGCTGGTTGGGTGGATCACCGCGGGCCGGTCGTACACTTCCCAGCCTGTGTCGGCGACCATCCTGACGAAGGGGTGGTCCGGGTCAACGCGCGCGGCGTTGTAACCGCCGTGTTGCAGAACCTCAATGTCACCAAAGCCTTCTGCGACAAGGTGGCTCTTGAGTTTCTCCAGCAGGTCATCGGCGCGCTGGTTCGGCACCAGACGGAAGTCGACCTTTGCCATCGCTTCGCAGGGCAACACTGTCTTCGAACCTGGCCCCTGATACCCGGCGCCAATGCCTGAAATGGTGCATGTTGGTTCAAAGATCGCGCGTCGTTTGAATTCGAGCCCGCTCACGCCCAACAGAAACTCCCGGATACCGTATGTTGTGCGGAGTCGCTCCTCATCGGAAGGCAACGCCTCGAGCAACTCCCGGTCTCGTACGCCAGCTGGTCGCACGTCGTCGTACCAACCTGGGATCAATATGCGCTCTTCAGCGTCCTTCAGTGTCGCCAACGCCCATGTCAACCGCCAGGCAGCGTTGGGGAAGATCGAGCCGCCGAGGCCCGAATGGGCATCGCGCTCGGCTGTCCTGACACGTAGCTCGACGTAAAGATCACCGCGCATGCCAGCGTAAATTTGCGGGCGGTCGTCGTAATCGACGCCGCCAAACTCCCAGAGACATCCATCAGCGGCGTACAGGTCCCGGTGCTCAGCAATATGCGCGTCGAGGCTGCCCGACCCAATCTCCTCCTCGCCCTCAATGAGGAAGACAACCCCACAGGGGAGACCTCCGGTGATCGCCTTCAGCGCATCGATTGCCGCCAGCCGGCAGAGAATATGCCCCTTGTCGTCGCCAACCCCGCGTCCATAGAGCTTTCCGTCGCGGACCTCCGGCTCGAACGGGTCAGAGTGCCACAGCTCCAGCGGTTCTGCCGGCTGAACATCGTAATGGTTGTAACAAAGGAGCCGCTTGTCAGACTCGCCCGCAACCGCGCCGTGGACAACGGGAAAGCGCGTTGTTGGCAACAGCCTCGCAGCGATGCCGTACTCCTCCAACAACGCGGCCGTCGCCCTAGCTGTTTCTTCCATCGCCCGTGCCTGTGCGGCGACGCTTGGCAAGCGACACAGCGCCTGCAAATCGGCGATGTACCTCGGCAGGTTGTCGTCAATGTACCTGTCGATCGCGGCAAGTTGGTCCTGGTTCATTGTCACTCCTCTCGCACTCGCGGTGTGCTGTAGTGGAAGATAGCATGCACATTCGGATGACACCGGGAGAAGGCACACCATGATGATGCGCTACAAGACACTCTACGACGCGTCGTTGCGACGGATGGATGCCGAGCGCGCGCATCG
>QEUZ01000494.1 GCA_003577355.1 Chloroflexota bacterium
GCTGGAACCGCGGGCCGATTGGCGGGACTGCTCCAGGATGACCCAGTTGCACTGTCGGCGGTGGTGGATGCGCGTTCGACCAGCTTCGATACTGCAGCCGCATTGGCGCATGAACAGGAACCGATTCCCGTAGCCATCTATTGTGCGCGTCGTGCCGCCGAATGGGAGAATGCCGGGTTTGGCGCATCCATCGTCGTGCGCATCGACCCTGGTGACCAACCCGACCGCGACTGTGGAAGAGTGGGCCTGGCGCTCGTCCACCCACGTGGCGTCGAGAGCCGTGAGCACGTCGTTCGATCCAACGCCCCGGAAATTCGCCGCCGCGCTGTGCTCTGGTCATCCGATTTCTTCTGGAACGCTATTCGGGATGCGACTGTTCAAGCGTCGGGCTGATCCGTTTCCAGCCCCCAGCGTACCCGCCAAGCCCGAAATGGCGCAGCCGCCACGCAATCCCCACCGGGTAACCTACCATCTTCGCGAGATCGCCCCACATGCGCAACAAAGCAGTTAGGCCAATAGTTCTCGGGTCAGTTCCCGCTTGGCGTCGTCTCAACCGGCGTACCGGCGCCCGCAAATACGCTAGGCCCGCGAGACCCATTACGAGCAGTTCCAGTCGTCGCCCTCGCAATACTACTAGGACGAGCCCAACATACGTCGCGTATCGCACCGCGTGTCGTAGAGGGAACAGTCCAGCTTTCCCATCCCCACGCGCATACCGGTAATACTGCTTCCAGAACTCCGCAAATGTGGGCCGTACACGGAACTCGACGACAGCTTCCGGCACGAACCGAAAGTTGGCCCCGGCGCGCCGTAACGCCAAATCGAACACAACATCTTCACAGTAGTCGAGCCACTCCGGGTATCGCAGGCCCAATTCCAACCAAGCACGTCGGAATGCGAGCGACCGGCTCGATGGGAGAAACCTCCCTCCGGCGAACTCCGCCGAATCTGGCAACGTTGTCGCCGCCAGCGCTGCATCCCAGCGTGAGGCCGTGCGGGGAACAAAGAATCCAACAGCGACATCGGTTCGCGGGTCTTCGAACGCAGCCAGCAGATGCTCGATCCATTCTGGTTGCGCGATCGTGCCTGCGTCAGTGACGACAACGATCTCTCCCGCCGCCTTGGAGATCGCAATGTTTCTTCCACGTGCAATGCTCGCCCCCGGGGCGGATATGATCCGCAATGCGACCGGCGCTACCCACGCGTTCAGCGCTGCCAGGGTGCCGTCGGTGGAACCACCATCAACGACGACAATCTCATCCGGTAGGACAGTCTGCTGCTCAATCCCCTGCATCCATGCTTCGATAGACTCCGCCTCATTCAACATCGTTGCAATCAGCGAGGTTCGCCCGCGCATCGGTTTCACAGGGTTCGCCCGTGCCGTTGCTCAAATCCCCGCAAGAGACGATCCTGAAGCTCCAGCATCGCGCGCCGTTCGAGCGGGTCAGCGTCGCGGTATCCGAGCAAATGCAAGAGGCCATGCACAGCGAGAAACGCCAGTTCACGCTGAAGCGAATGCCCTACGTCGGCAGCGCTCTCCGCCGCGTAGTCCAGCGAGATCGCAATATCCCCCAAATGCCCGCCTTCGACCTGTGGATCATCGTCAGGAAAGGTGATGACGTCGGTCGGAGTCGGATCACCGAAGTACCGTCCATGCATCTCGGAAATCTGGGTGTCGTCAGTAAAGTGCACGGTAAGCGTCCGCCAACCTGCGAGGTCGCCACACTCCAATGCGGCAGTTTCCATTAACACGTGCTCGATGTCCTGAAGTGCGACTGTCGAAGGAGTGCTCAGACCACTGAACGTGACGCGGAGTTTCATGCCCGGGTGGTGACGGGTTCAGGCATCGGATTTTGTGGCGCGGGACGAACTTCAGGGTAATCAATCCGCGGGTGATAAATGCCTTCCAGCATTTGCACGAACGCCCGTCGAATTGCGTCGATATCCCGCATCGTCAGGTCGCATTCATCGAACTGACCGTCGTCAACGCGCTCCTGGATAATCCGACGCACAACGTCATCAAGCGCTTGGGTCACCGCACCGGCCTGGCCATTCGAGTCTGCAAAGAGCGTTCCACGCTGAGCCATCGCCGCGCGGACCGCCGCTTCCACCGAGTCCGCCAGCATGATGACCCCAGCCTCCTTGGTGCGAGGCTTAGGGCCAGGATAGCGAAACTCGTCTTCGGAAACCTCCTCGCCGGACTCAAGCGCCTTGCCGTAGAAATAGCGGATCAGCGTCGTACCATGATGTTGTTCGATGATGTCGATAATCGGGCGAGGTAACCGCGCCCGCTTGGCCAACCGCACACCGTCGATAACGTGGTCGATGATCACACTCGCACTGGTACGTGGGTCAAGGAGGTCGTGCGGGTTCTCACGGTTTGCCTGTTTTTCGACAAAGAACGTCGGCCGCACGATCTTTCCGATGTCGTGGTACAGCACGGCAACCCGCGTGAACAGCGGGTCCCCACCGACGAGTTCGACACCAGTCTCGGCGAGATTGCTGACGACGATCGAATGGTGGTAGGTCCCCGGCGCCTCGCGCGCCAAGCGGTACAGCAGTGGCTGGTTCGGGTG
>QEUZ01000047.1 GCA_003577355.1 Chloroflexota bacterium
AGGTTGTAGGCACGCGCCAGCCGGGTGATCGAGTCGAGCAGGATCACGACGTCCCGCCCGCCTTCGACCAGGCGCTTCGAGCGCTCCAACGCCATCTCAGCAACCTTCGTATGGTCTTCGACCGGTTCATCGAAGGTGGATGAGATCACTTCACCGTCGACAGAACGCTTCATATCGGTGACTTCTTCTGGGCGCTCACCGATGAGGCACACCATGAGATGGATGTCTTCGTAATTGCTGGTGATCCCGTTGGCAATCGCTTTCAGGATCACGGTCTTGCCAGCCTTCGGAGGCGAAACGATCAACCCGCGTTGCCCACGGCCAATCGGAGCAACCAGGTTCAGCAAGCGGGTTGAGAGGATGTGTGGTTGGGTCTCAAGGTCGATCAGTTCGAGCGGGAAGATCGGCGTCAGTGTGTCGAAGTTCGGGCGTCGGCGCGCCGTCTCTGGGTCAATGCCGTTCACAGCTTCGACGCGCAACAGCGAATGGAACTTCTCGTTGTCCTTCGGCGGGCGGATCTGGCCGGAGACCTTGTCACCCGTCCGCAGCCCAAAGCGCCGAATCTGAGACTGTGAGACGTATATATCGTCCGGCCCGGGGAGGTAGCGCTCACCGCGCAGGAACCCAAAGCCATCCTCAATGATGTCGAGCACGCCTTCGCCGTACTTGTAGCCATGCGCTTCGGTCTGCGCCTGGAGGATCTTGCCGATCAGATCAGGCTTGCGGAAACGCTGGTAGTTCGCAACACCGAGCTCGCGGGCGATCTCGTGCAGCTCGCCGATGGCCTTACTATCCAGTTCGGTGACATTGAACATCGGCCCATCGCGCTGGGGTGCATCGACATGACGGTCGCGACGTTCGGGCCGCCGGGGGAACCCGCGATGCGAACCTTGCTCGTTATAGCGTGGCTGGTCCTGCTGCGTGGCCGGACGCGTCTCAGTTGGCGCCGGTTGCGCTACGGGCGCGGCGGCGGAGACAGGCGATGGCGCTACAGCCGACTCCCCCTGTGCCGACGCCGGCTCGGCGACAACGGGTGGTACCTCGACGCTTGGAGTCGTATCAACCACGACCGATTCGATCGCTGGTTCAGTCGTGACGGGCACAGCGACCACTGCTGACTGGGTCGCAGAAACGGGGAAAACGTCCCCCTCAGTAGCTTCGTTCTGAGTGGTTTCTTTCGTCGTTGATCGCGCAGATTTTGAACGACTGCGCTTCCGCTGTTCAGTGCCGTTCGAAGCGGGCTCTGCCTGCGATGCATCGGCCACGATAACCGGCGCTTGTTCAACCGTATCGGAGGCCACAGAGCCATTGTCGGCTACAACGACTCCCGGTTCCGCGATTGCAGCGGCCTTGGTTGTGCGTCGGCGAGGGGAGCGTGGTTTGGGTTGCGTGGCTGCCGGTTCGGGCGCGTTGTTCCCGGTCTCGGCGCCTGGCGTCTGGGATTCCATTGACCACCATCTACGGTACGCGCCAGCGCGGCGCAGCGGCCCGGCATGGGTTGCCGAGCAATACGATCACACAAAGGGAGCATCTCAGTCAGAGCACGCAGGAGTGTTAGGCAGAATGAAGTACTTTCCGAATTGCTTCGTCAGTTGTGTCTGCTGGTGCGGCCGAGGCAAGCGTACTCCCTGATGAGAGCCATAAAACAGTATAGCATCGCCTCATCTGCTAGTCAAACGACACCGCGGCATAGCGGGCCAACTTATCCAATCGATGCGTTGCCTTTACTCGTCGCACCGTTCCCGACAGCGATCGGGTCACCAACGACTCAGTTGTCGCGCCGTCTCCTGCATAATGCACCCCTTGAAGGAGCTCGCCATCGGTAATTCCGGTCGCAGCGAAGAACACATTATCTGAGCGGACCAGGTCGTTCATCCCCAGCACTTTCGTCACATCGATGCCTTCGTCGCGCACGATCTGCCATTCAGCATCGTTTCGCGGCCAAATACGACACTGCATGTTGCCGCCAATGCTCTTCAGCGCGCAGATCGATACCACTCCCTCTGGCGCTCCCCCGATTCCTAACAAAAGGTCGACACCCGTGTCGGGCATTGCTGCCATGACTGCACCAGCGACATCGCCATCGGTAATCATCTTGATCCGTGCCCCGGCGCGCCGGATCTCGGCAATCATGTCAGCATGACGCGGCCGGTCAAGGATCACGACGGTCAGGTCGGCAACGTTCTTGCCCTTTGCCTTCGCCACGCGCTCGAGATTCTCAGCAATCGGACGTTCGATATCGATGGCGTCGGCTGCCTCCGGACCAGTTGCGATCTTCTCCATATAGGCGATGTGCGCCGGAACAATCATTGTGCCGCGCTCCGCAAGGGCAACAACCGACAGTGCGTTCGGCATGCCATTCGAGAGCAACCGGGTGCCATCAATCGGGTCGACCGCGATATCCACTTTGGGTTCAGCGCCATTTCCGACTTCTTCGCCGATGTAGAGCATCGGCGCCTCGTCCTTTTCCCCCTCGCCGATGACGACAATACCGTCCATCTGGATCGTTCCGAGCGCTAAACGCAGCGCAGTGACCGCCGCCTGGTCAGCAGATTCCTTGGCGCCACGCCCCATCCAGCGCGCCGCAGCCATAGCGGCTGCTTCGGTTGCCCGAACCAGCTCGAGTGCCAGATTGCGATCAGGTTCGTGGCGTACCAACGATGTGTTCACTTCAACCTCCACGTCTCACTATGCCTCGGCGATCAAGGAGATCTCGGACGGAACCGGCGGTCGCGAATTGGCCAAGAATTGGCCTACAGCATACGCGATGTCCGTCGAAGACCCTGCGATTGTTCGGCAATCCGGCAGCGAGCTGACGAATGCTTCTCCATATCGCCGGCTGGAAATCCGGCGATCCAGTACGACGCACGCGCCGCGATCCTCGGCACTACGAATCAAGCGACCGAACCCCTGCTTGAACCGCAGTATCGCCTGAGGCACCGCATACTGGTTGAATGGGTCATCAAACAGTTCGCTGCGGGCTGCAAATACAGGGTCACTCGGCACGGGGAACGGGAGCTTTGTGATCACGAGCAAGCTCAACGTGTCTCCGACGATGTCCACGCCCTCCCAGAACGAATTTGTCCCGAGCAGCACAGTCGTCGGGTGCGCTTTGATGCGTTCAATGAGCTGCCGTGGGGAGCCGTCGATGCGCTGGCCGAGGACCACGATTCCCGCTTGTTCGAGCGGACGCTTGATGGCGCGATGGGTCGCCTGCAGCGCGCTGTGAGACGTGAACAGCACCATCGCGCGACCTTGGGAGGCCCGAACGAGCTCAACGATTGCGTCTTGGATCCGCTTTTGATGGCCTTGTTCACCAGGCGGCGGGATATCGTTGACGACGGCCAGTAGCGCCGCCTCACGGAAATTGAATGGTGAGGGCACGCGCAGCTCGTCAGCGCCCTCCAGCCCGAGCCGATCACGAATGTAATCGAACGAGCCTTCGGTCGTCAAAGTCGCAGAGGTCAGTAAGACGCTCTCGCAGCGATGGAAGAGACGATCGTTGAGAACCTCCCCGACATGGAGCGGGGCAGCGTGGCAACTGGCTTCACCAGTATTGGCATGGACGGCCACCCAGTAGATTGCATCAGCGCTGGGCTGCGAAATGAACCCGGTCATCCGTTGGCGATATGCGTCAAGGTCGCGCTCGAGCAGTTCACATTCGGTGAGAAGCTCAGCCCGTGTCGGGAGATCATCTTCGCGAACCTGTTCTATGGCACGCGAAACCACCCGTAGCGCCTCAACCAACGTTGCGAACAATTGCAGCAGGTCATCCCATTCGATTTCGAACTGCGTCCAGCCGGGGTTCGAGCGGATCGTATCAGTCAGCCGCAACTGACGTTCATAGCCACCGTTGTTGGCTTCCTGCCGTGATGTGAACTCCGCCAGCGACGCAAACAACCGCTCCAACCCACTTCGGCAGCGCTCGATCGACGCCGTTACATCCGGCAGGATGTCCTGGATCCGCGCTGTCGCCGACTTCGTGCGCTCGTCACGTATCCCGGCCAATGCGCGGAATGCCATCCCGACCGCCCCGGACATCCCGATCGGCTCCTGCTCGTGCAGCACCCTCTGGGTAAGTTCGATGCCCTGCATGCGGGTTATCGCATAGCCAATCTGGTCCGTTGCCTCACTTTCCAGATGATGGGCCTCGTCGATCACAAGCTGCCGGTACGTCGGAACAACCGTGTGGCCGGTCAACAGGTCCGAAAGCAACAGTGCGTGGTTAACGACCACGACGTGCGCTGCTTCCGCCTCATGCCGAGCGCGAAAGAGAAAACACTGGTTCCGTCGATGGAACATGCACTGCGCCGGGACGCAGGCCCCTTCCTCGGCGGAGAGGCGTCTCCAATGGGTGTGCTGCTCAGGGGCGAGATGCAACTCGGCACTGTCCCCAGTTTCGGTCTGCTGCAACCATGCAATCACTTTGGCATGGAGCTGCGCCTGCGCCGGGCTGGTCAACTCGTCGCGCTGTGCGAGAAACCACCTCCGCAGGCACAAGTAGTTTGTGCGCCCCTTCAGCAATGCCACCTTGAGGTCCCGCAATGAAGCAACCGGCGCAAGCGCTCCCGTGGGTTGCACCGCTCTCGCCGCGTTGATGAGCGCAGGGACATCCTTCCGCAATAACTGGTCCTGCAACGCAATGGTCGCCGTAGAAACGACAACGCGGTCGCCCTTTTCGACCGCGTGCAATGCGGCCGGGAGCAAGTATCCGAGCGACTTCCCAGTTCCGGTACCGGCTTCCACGAGAAGCTGCCCGCCCCAGTTGAACGTTTCAGCCGCCGCTTCCATCATTGCGAGCTGTTGAGGGCGCTCTTCGAATCCCGAAATGGCGCCAGCAAAGGCGCCATCCGCCGCCATCGCCTCGCGCAGCGTTTCTGCCGCAATCGGCGCCTGACTTCCGGTTGGTTCGAGCTTTGCAGGCCGTTCGCGCGGGATCAGGAACATGGCTTCGGACCCAGCCTCGGGAGCCCGAGACAGTTGGGCAAGCAGCTGCGCGCCGATCGACGTACCGATCGTCCCGCCGGCTTCTGCTTGACGTTCTCGTACGAGCTGTGAGAACAAGTGGGTCAGTTGCGAACCAGATACGCGTGTCGCTTCGGCAATGCGCCGCAGGGTCGCATCATCAAAGTCTTCAGTGCGCTCAACCAGTCGGTTGAACACCGCCATCGTTGTTTCCGCATCGGTCACCGCTCGGTGTGTGCCGGCCGTATCAATCCCGAGCTTGGACGCGATGGTCAGCAGGTTATAGGCAGGTAGCTCCGGCAAAAGGATCGTGGCAAGTTCGAACGTGTCGTAACGCACATTTTCGAACCGCAATCCCGCTGCGGCCAGCATCTCCAGGTCGAACTCGATGGACTGACCGACGATCGGGAACTGACGCACGAAATCTCGCAGCTTCGGGGCTATCGCCATAAACGGTGGCGCGGACCGGGCCTGTTCGTTACTGATCCCGGTTAGCGAGCGGATCCCCAGCGAGATGGTTGACGACGGACGCACGAGCGATGCAAAGCGGGCAACGACGGTGTTTCCTCGAAACTTGACGGCGCCGATCTCGATCACCTCGTCGCGGGTTGGGTCCATCCCTGTCGCTTCGACGTCGAGCGCGACGCACACGTCGTTCATGCTTTGCTTCCCTGCAGTTGCTCTGCGCTGGCAATAACCAGCGCTGCGAGCTGCGTTAGCCCGGTTGCGATTGGGTCCGTTTCAATATACTCCTGAAGCGTGTGTCCACCGCCACCTCGGGAAATACCAATGCAGATCGACGGTATACCTCGGTTCATTCCAACGTTGGCATCCGTGCTCGAGCTGTCGAATATTGGAGGGATACCGAGCGCGCGCAACGTGTCCCCCGCGCACGTAACCAATGGATGATCCCGGGCAGTCTCTCCAGCCGGTCGCTCGCCAATGGTTTCGATGTTCACGCTGATGCCATCGACATGTACGCGCTGAATCTCCCTACGCAATCTGGCGGTGAACTGACTGAGCGCCGCCTCACTCGTCGATCGTAAATCGATCAGCGCCGACGCCTCGGATGCGATTGAATTGACCGAGGTTCCGCCTGAAATCACACCGACGTTGAACGTCGTCTTGGGGTGCACCGGCGGCGCGCAAGCTGCGAGGCTCGTGATGATCTGCGCCAAAACGTGGATCGCGCTTGGTTGCCCGTAACCGCCCCACGAATGACCACCTGGGCCGTGCACGGAGAGCTTCCAGCGGACTGATCCAACGCCACCGCACGTGACGCGCCCCAGGTTATGTCCTTCAACCGCGACAAAAGCAGCCGTCTCTTCGGCATGGCGGTCAAGCGCACGTTTCGCCCCGGCAAGGTTGCCAAGCCCTTCTTCGCCGACCGTCGCGACAAAGATCAGATCAACGGCGGTTGCAATTCCGAGTTTGTCGAGCAGGTCAAACGCTCCGATAACCGCCGCTACGCCAAGTGCATTGTCTCCGACGCCGGGGCCGACGATGCGTCCCCGAGTTTGGGTGAACTTCAGCGGAGTGTGCGCGGGAAAGACTGTATCCGTGTGCGCCGCGAGCATGAGCGCAGCACCACCAACCGTTCCCCGTCGTGCATAGACATTCCCTATATCGTCGATCTGCGCAGCATAACCCCGCTCGCGCAGCAACGTACACACGCGTGAAGCGCGGTCATATTCACCCCCAGTTGGTGCGGGAACCTCAGCAAGTTCGATAGCGAGGCGAACGACCTCGGGGCTGAGTGCAGACGCTGCCTGTCGCAGCGCGTCCAATCGGCGCGAACGCGACGTCAACGCTCCTCCTGCAAGCCAGACGGCATAGGACCCGTCGGAACCGGCGGGAATGGGAGTATAGCACGCGCGTCATCGCTCACGCGCTTGACACGCCGCAACGAGGTTCGTACATTCACGCTGGCTTGGGCGAGCCGGTAACGAGGTTCTTGCCAGTACTCCCGGCGCGACCAGTGCGGCGAATTGCCATGGTGTCGAGGAGGCTACCGGATGCTCCGGCTCTACCGCGGTCGCGAAGGAATGATCTCTTGGGCGCTCCATCGTTTGACCGGCCTCGGTGTACTAATGTTCCTGTTTATCCATATCGCTGATATCTTCGTGATTGGTTACGGCCCGGAACAGTTCAACGACCTGCTCTTCATCTACCATGCCACGCCGTTTCGCATCATGGAGATCCTGCTCGTTGGCGCGGTCTACTACCATGCATTCAACGGGATTCGGATCATCCTGATTGACTTTTGGGATGGTGCTGCCAATTACCAGAAGCAACTGTTTTACGGCGTCATCATCGTCTTTTTCGCAGCGTTCATTCCGACCGCCATTCGCATGGGAATGGCGATCGGCTAGCCTGATGAGGTCACGAGTAACCGGCGGGAGGCACGATTGTTGAGTCGCGGTGGCGGGCGGGCCCGACCGTCCGAAGCAAATGGAGTTGAACTGTTCTCTTGGTATTTCTTCCGCGTGAGCGGCCTGCTCCTTGTGTTGCTCGCACTGTTACACGTCGTGATCATGCACTTGGTCAACACCGTCGACGAGATTGATTACGCGTTCGTCGCCGACCGCTGGAACTCGCCGTTCTGGAAAGTCTACGACTTCCTGCTGCTGACACTGGCGCTACTCCATGGAGTTAATGGGGCACGCGTCAGTATCGAGGACTATGTGCGCACGCCAGGCTGGCGTGTCGCGGCGCATACGACACTTTGGGTCCTCACCCTCGTGTTCATGGTCATCGGCACGCTTGCTATCGTGACATTCAACCCCGAAGCCTTCCAGGCTGCGGTCAGAGGGAGCTAACGATGTATCACCGCTACGATGTGCTCGTTATCGGGGCCGGAGGCGCTGGGCTAATGGCGGCCGCCCAGCTCGCAAACACTGCAAGCTGCGCAGTCATTTCGAAGCTCTATCCTCCACGTTCCCACACCGGCGCGGCTCAGGGCGGTATCGGCGCAGCGCTTGCCAACGTTGAAGAAGACCACTGGATCTGGCACATGTTCGATACCGTCAAGGGAGGCGACTACGTCGTCGACCAGGACGCCGCGGAAATCCTCGCTCGCGAAGCAGTCGATGCGGTGCTGGAACTCGAACACATGGGGCTCCCGTTCAACCGCACGCCCGACGGGAAGATTGACCAACGCCGCTTTGGTGGTCACACGCGCAACTTCGGCGAAGGACCAGTGCGGCGGGCCTGTTACTCAGCCGACCGCACGGGCCACATGATCCTCTATACCCTCTATCAGCAAGGCATCAAGAACAACGTCCAGTTCTTCGACGAGTTCCACATGCTCGACCTGATCATCACCGACGATGGCATTTGCAATGGCATCGTTGCTCTCGAAGTCCGCACTGGCGAGATCCACATTTTCCATGCGAAAGCAGTCATCCTCGCAACTGGCGGTTTCGGTCGTGTGTATAAGATCACATCGAACGCGATGGCTGCGACTGGAGACGGGGTTGCTATCGCCTTCAGACGGGGGCTGCCAGTCGAGGATATGGAGTTCTATCAGTTCCACCCGACGGGAATCTTCAAGCTTGGCATCTTGCTGACCGAAGGAGCGCGAGGCGAAGGCGGCATTCTGCGCAATGCCTCCGGCGAGCGCTTCATGGAACGTTACGCGCCGACGTTGAAGGACCTGGCCCCCCGCGATATGGTCTCACGCTGTATCTGGCAGGAAATTCGCGAGGGACGCGGGGTCGATGGCAAAGATTATGTCCACCTAGATTTGACTCATTTGCCTCCCGGCGCTCTGGAAGAAAAACTGCCCGATATCACAGACTTCGTCCGCACGTACATGGGCATCGACCCAGTCACCCAACCCATCCCAATCCAGCCCACCGCGCACTATGCCATGGGTGGGTTGCCAACTGATGTCGATGGCCGGGTGACAATTGACGAAGTGAACACCGTCATGCCGGGCCTATACGCTGCCGGCGAGGTGGCCTGTGTGTCGGTCCATGGCGCCAACCGCCTGGGCACAAACAGCCTGGTCGACCTGGTCGTCTTCGGCCGTCGGGCGGGCAGACATGCCGCTGAATACGTAAAGTCGGTAGACCTCGAACCATTACCACCCGAACCGGATTTCCGCGCAAGGGCCGAAGTAAGCAACCTGTTGGAGCGCTCTCGCGGCGAGAATGCATCGATCATCCGGGCAACACTGCAAGCGGAGATGATGGACAAAGCGAGCGTCTTCCGCACCGGAGAGGGTCTGGCTCAAATGCGCACGACCCTCTCGCAGCTGCGCGATGCCTACGCGAACGTCTCGGTTGCCGATAAGGGCAAGATCTTCAACACCGATCTCCTGGAGGCGATCGAGCTTGGGTATTTGCTCGACTGCGCCGACGCGATTGTCGAAGGCGCTCTGGCACGGACGGAAAGCCGCGGGGCACACCTGCGCGAAGACTACCCAGACCGCAACGATGCAGACTGGCTCAAGCACACGCTGGCGTATCGGACCTCCGGTGGCATCCAGATGCGCTACAAACCTGTCGTGATTACCAAGTTCGAGCCGAAAGAGCGGAAGTACTGATGAAGGTAACGCTCAAGATCCAGCGCTATAACCCGGAGCAGGACCGGAAGCCGCACTTTGAGACATACGTTGTCGAACAGGACCCGACCGACCGTGTGCTCGATGCACTGAATACGGTCAAGTGGCAACACGACGGTACGCTCACCTATCGTCGTTCGTGTGCACACGGCGTCTGCGGCTCCGATGCCATGCAGATCAATGGCCGCAACCGGCTAGCATGTAAAGTGCTCATCCAGGACGTCGGAACAAACATTACCGTGGAACCAGTGCTCGGTTTTCGCGTCATCAAGGATCTCGTGGTCGACATGGAGCCCTTTTTCGCGAGCTACCGGCTGATCAAGCCGTTCCTGATCACAAGCGAACCAGCGCCAACCGGCCGCGAGCGACACCAGAGCCAGGAAGATCGCGACCTCATCGACGACACATCGAAGTGCATCCTTTGCGCCGCGTGCACGACCGCCTGCCCGATCACCTGGACGAATGAGGAATTCGTCGGCCCAGCGGCGATCGTCCAAGCCCACCGCTTCATCTACGACAGTCGTGACCAGGGGAAAGACGACAGGCTCAACATACTCAATGACCGCAGCGGGGTCTGGCGCTGTCGGACAATTTTCAACTGCACCGATGCCTGCCCGCGTGGCATTAAGATCACTAAGGCGATCGAACAAGTGAAGCGCACGATCCTGTTCGAGGGCCCCTAGACGCCGCCTCGCAGGATCTCTCGGCCACGATACGCCCGCGAACATGCCGGCGTGAATCGTGCGCCCCTGCGTTCTATACTCTTGTCCACATACAATGCGTCCTGCATAACTGTACCGGCCACGAGCCGTTAGCCAATCCGGAGGGATCGGGGTGGAAAACCCATTTAGTTGGAGCTATTTGACCGCTCCACTCAGCGAGACCGAGACGTTTGGGCCGTTCTCGATCTTCTATCTCGTCATGATGGGGGCCATCTTCATCGTCTCGGTGTTCGTCGTGCGCGATGCTCCTCATCGTTTTGCCGACCACAAGCTCAAGCGCGACACACTCATGTCCGGTGCAACAATCCTGATGTGGGCGTCTGGGGTATCGCTGTTCTTTTTCATTCCCCGCTGGATGCGCTTTGAAATCCTCACGTTTGAGCGACGCATCTGGCTGTACATCTGTTTCACCATCGTCGTTGCGATCATCGGGTACTTCGTCTACTACCTCAAGGTAAAGTACCCACCCCTGCTGGCAGAGTTCGAACGCAAGCGTGAGCGTCGTAAGTACGTTGCCCCGGCCCAGGCTGGTCAAGCTCGAACTCGGCGCTCGGGGAGCAAGTCAAAGCGCCAGCGCGCCAACCGGTGACCCGCTGGTGAGGACACCGTACGAAGCACAACGGGCTGAGCGACGTCGCTCAGCCCGCTTGAGTTGCAGAGGATGGTCGCGCACCCGCTGTCGATCACGGCCCTCCGGCTTACCGCAGATAGTTAGCTCCGGCCAGGCAACCTCGCGTCACCCGCAGGTGGCCGCTTATGGCTGCTTCCTTCCGGACCTGACCAGGTTCACGGGTCTGCGCCGCGCAAGACCTGACCTTCATCACCACTTGTCCGGGCAGTCCCACAGGGTCGGACCTCGATTGGGGATTCCGTCCCGCTGTAGCGGATTGCGGGTACAGGGCACCGCTAGTTCCCCACCTAGCACGACCGTGTACAAGTATACCTGCCGCTCTCATCGCACTCCAACGGGAGCAGCGCTCCGGTACAATCACTAGTGATGCTTGTCACGATTCGCGCCCTGTTGCGCATCCTCGTCGTCGTATGTGCTCTCATGTTGCCGGCTGTTCTGCCGTTAGCAGCGCGTGGCGCCAACGATGGCGAGGTAAACGGGACAGTCACCAACGGCACCACTGGCACGGTCGTCGCGGGTATCGAGGTCGTCCTCACACGTTTCACGTCGCCAACTGAGTTCACCGAAACGACGACAACCACCGACTCGGCCGGCCGCTTCTCGTTCAGCGGACTCGACACCGCCGCCGGGTTCGTCTACGTAGCGTCTGCAACATTCGACAACCAAATCTATGCATCTGGCATGATCCGCATCAGCGACAATCCCGTCCAGGTAGCCGATATCACGGTCTACGCGACGACGACCGATCAGAGCGGCATCACGGTTGTTTCACGAGGCTTGGTCCTCACGACGGTTGACCCAGATGCGTCCACGCTGACATTCCTGGACGTCTTCGCGCTGAACTTTGAGAGCGACCGAGCGCTGGTCCAGGGAGACGACGGACGAACTGTCCGGTTCCCCGTACCAGCAACCGCGCTGGAAGTGTCGCCCGTCCAGGGTTTCAATTTCGGGTCCCCGGGGATCGAAGGCGCCGTCGTCTATTCGACCGCTCCGCTTTTCCCGGGCGAATCCACTGCGACATTGACATGGATCGCGCAGTACGAGAATGATTCGATCGACATCTCCTTCGCGAACGCCTATCCAACGGGGTCAATACGCGTGCTCGTGCCGGTGCAATGGCAGGAAGGGACGCGCCCACTGGTCGTCAGCGGTGATGGGGTTGTCGATGGAGGGGTTGTCACCCTTGGTACAACTGAGTATCGCGTCTGGAACCGCGACGGTGTCGCTGCCAATCAAATCGTCAACCTGACGTTTCAAGGGTTGCCGCGCGCGACCGTCGCGTCAAATCGACTGCGTACAGCCGAACCGCTCATCATTGTCCTCGTCATCGTTAGCGCCGGGGCAGCCTTGACGGCGTGGGTCGTCCGCTCACGCGGGCTACAGCAGCCGCGCCCGATCACCGTTGCCGCGTCTGCCGCTGCTCCGTTGGCTGCACGGCGCGAAGAACTGGTCAACCAACTACGGGCACTTGAAGAGGCGCACACCGCCGGGGCGCTTGACCCAAACGCCTACACACACGACCGGCGAGCAATCCTCGTTGAGCTACGCTCGATTTCGCGTCAACTACGAGGGATTGGTGACGACTCCTGATCCAAGTCATGCTACGATCGAGGGGTTGTTCACGGACGTGCTACGGCGAAAGAGGCGCTGTACATGGGAAGCTCCACACGACGCACCTTGACAAGTGATGACTTGTACGGGTTCAAGATGATCAGCGATCCGCGGTTCTCACCCGACGGTTCGCAGATCGCCTACGTCGTCACAACCATAGAGCGTGACAAGGATGACTACCGGGCCTCAATCTACATCTCGCCATCGGCAGGTGGAGATGCCCGCAGGATCACCCGTGCAGACGCGCGCGACAATTCTCCCCGTTGGTCGCCGGATGGCCGCCACCTCGCATTCAACTCGAATCGCACTGGCAAAGGCCAGATCTGGTTGATCCGCGTCGCCGGAGGCGAGGCATGGCAGGCGAGTGAGCTGATCGAGGGAGTCACCGCATTCGATTGGTCGCCCAATGGAGACAGCTTCGTGGCAGTCTCGAAGACGGTTACCGGGCAGGTAGAGGAGCCAAAGGACGACAAGAAATCGGATGTCAAGCACATCACCAAGATGCGCTACAAGACCGACGCCGACGGGTTTCTCGACGGTAAACCACGGCATCTTTGGATCGTGCCCGCCTTCGGTGGTGAAGCGCGTCAGGTCACGAACGCCGACATCGACGACGGATCACCGACCTGGTCACCAAACGCGCGCGACATCGCCTTTGTCACCAACCGCACTGCCCAGCGGGAAATGAACACGGCATCTGAAATCTGGTCTGTCACGCCGGATGGCGGAGAGCGATGTTTGGTCGGCGGCGAGACCGCCAGTTTCGAGGCGCCTGCCTGGTCGCCAGACGGCTCTGCTGTTGCGTTCATCGGCAACTGGTATGCAGGAGCGGTTGGCCCCCACGATGAACATCTCTGGACGGTCCCTGCAGGCGGAGGGGATGCGGTGTGTATCAGCGCCGGGTTCCCACGTTCGATTGGCGACTCGACCGGCGGAGACATGTACGTAGGCTCCGATCTCAGGCCGGTTTGGTCGCCCGACGGCAGCGAGATTTACGCAATCGTGAGCGACGCGGGCGCCACCCACATTCATGCCTTCAGGTCCGATGGCTCAGGCAACCGCGTCGTTACCAGCGGCGCGAAGCGTCACACCGTTGTCGCCATCAGCCCTGACGGCAAGAAACTCGCGTACATCGTACAGACGATGACCGAACCGGGGGACCTGTACGTAAGCAACACCGACGGCAGCGACGAGCGCCGCTTGACCCATCTCAACGCCGACCTGTTGAGCAGCATGACTCTCGCGGAACCGGAAGAGTTCCGCACTGGGTCGCTCGCGGACAACGTTGAAATTCAAGGTTGGGTACTCAAACCGCCGGGTTTCAGCCACGACCGCAAGTATCCGCTCATCCTACAGATCCACGGTGGCCCACACACGATGTACGGCCATGGGTTCATGCATGAGTTCCAGTTTCTGGCGGCGCGCGGATATGTCGTCGTCTTCTGCAACCCACGTGGATCGACGGGGTACGATGAAGCCTTTACCGCCTACACCAACCAAGCGTGGGGCGACACCGATATGCCGGATGTCATGGCGGCGGTTGAATGGGCTGTCGCACAAGGGTATGTCGATGAGAACCGCCTCGGGGTAACCGGCGGTTCGTATGGCGGCTACCTCACGAACTGGCTGATATCGCACACCGATCGTTTCCGAGCTGCGGTCACCCAGCGCTGCGTCTCTAACCTGCACTCCTTTTATGGAACGAGTGATATCGGGTGGTTCTTTGGCGAAAACCAGTTCGGTGGCAATGCCTGGGAACGCCGAGAGCTCTACATGAAACACTCGCCGATCAGCTATGTCGAACGTATCCACACCCCGTTGCTGATCATCCACTCCGAGAACGACTACCGCACGCCGATCGAACAGAGCGAGCAGATGTTCATTTCGCTCAAACGCTTGGGCAGAGAGGTTGAGTTCGTGCGCTTCCCAACCTCGAACCACGATCTGTCACGCAACGGGAAGCCATCGCTACGTGTCGAACGGCTGGAACGAATAGCCGGTTGGTTCGACAGCCACCTGTGAGAGGCGACGGCTGGGCCATATGTTCGCCCAGCCGTCGCTGGCGTCCAAGACAATTGCGCGTTCTGCCCAACCATCAACTAGCGCCACTGATGGCGTACTACGGCATCCGTTCGCTAATCCATGCCGCCAGCATATCGGCAAGTGCGTTGCGGTACCGCAGGCCACGTTCCGCAGTCGCGGGGCGTGCGTCTCCCAGGATGCCGTTGTTGGTCAGCGCGGTCATACCTTTCTGGAAAATGGCCGCAACCGCCGCGTCATCAAACTCCCCGACGTAACCTTCAACAGCGTATTCCATCTCGACCAGCTCAGGTCGCGCTGCCAGCACCATCGATGTCTCTGATTCGCCAGCGTGCGCACCGCCGATCTTGGGCGATATGCCGTCTGCCTCGCCGACGGCGTACATCACTTCGACGAACCGCATTAGGTCGGAAAATGCATGGAAGCGGGCGCCGCCGATTCTCCCACCAGTCTCGTCCTGCAACTCGCGCAACGGTGCAAAGTTCCCGCCGTGGCTCGGAATGATGAAGATGTTCTCGAACCCATGCGCTGCAAGGCTCGCAGCGTACTGCCGCACCACTTCCTTAAACGTCGGCACATCCAACGTGATCGTTCCGGAGAACAGCATATGGTGGTCGGATACGCCAAACGGGATCGTTGGACCCTGAAACACACCAGGGAGTCGTTCGACAATCCCTTGCACGAGGAACGTGCCGAGCAACGTATCGGTCTGGATCGGCAAGTGTGGTCCGTGCTGTTCTGTGGACCCGGCCGCAGCGACGATGGTGCGCATTCCGGCATCGAGTGCGGCCTTGATCTGTTGGTTCTCCCTCCTGACGGTGTCTCCGTCGCTCGATCAGTTCCTGTCCACGCGCCAGGATACGGTCCCGCAGCGCTTGATCATAGTCCTTCATTGCGACCCAACGCTGCAGCATCGACATGCTGTCCCGTTCAGATTGTTCCGTGAGCTCCCAACGCGCGCGGGAAACCGTCTCACTCTCGACAACCACTTGTGCGACATACTGCGCTCCCAACGCAACGAGGCGCTTGCGCACATCGCCCACGAGCACTGCCCGCTCACGCCCAGGGTCGACTTCGACGAAGCAACGCACGATTGCCCCGGCAACGCGCTGCGCTTCTCGTTCGATCGCGCGTTCAACTGCAACCATTGGCGCATCCCCACTGGCCTCGATACGCAATGTGACGAAGCGTCGTGTCTCCAGCGGCACAAATGTTGCAGTCGCCTGGAATCGCGAGGAGTCCCGGCATATGTCGACAAGTACGAAACCTTTGGTTTCTGTCTCTTCACCGAAGTCGATGCGTTCTGGGCTGCCGGGGTACACGGCTGGGGGATTCGTCCCGACAAACTGGTGCTTGTGAATGTGCCCCAACGCGATGTAATCGAATGACGACGCCTGCAGCTCGTCCAGGCCGACCGTCACGTCCTGTCCGAGCATGATCGATTGCTCGTATCCCAGCGACGCTCCCTGCATGCTGACATGTGCCAGGAGCACCGAGGGCTCATGTGAGTTCAGCCGCGAGATCAGCTCTCGGAGTGCGCCGGAAATTGCATGGCCCATCGCGCGATCCAGATCCAGGTCGGCCAGCAGCCGGAATTCCTCATTCGCCAAAAACCGCGAGCGAGTAATCCACGGCAATGCGACGATCTGGAGTGGCCCTGCGACGGTCTCGATGCGAAGCAGCTCCACCTCCCGGCAAACGTGCACGCCAGGTACTTCGAGCACGCGATAAATTTCATTGGCTGTCGCGCGTGTCGCAGCATTTGGCAAGTCATGGTTTCCGACGAGCAGCACGATCGGAATGCGCGCTTCGGACAATCGGCGGATCCTGCGGGCGAACTCCCGCTGGATCGTTGGGTTGGGATCGCGGTTCTTGAACGCATCCCCAGCAAACAACACCGCGTCCACCGGTTCAGTGATGGCGCGGTCAACGATTGCATCAAACGCTGCCAGGAAGTCGGCGACACGTGTCGAGAGCCCAGTGGCCGGGTCGATCGTCCCGTAATTCTCGATACCCAAATGCAGATCAGCGAAGTGCAAGAGCCGCATCAGGACGTATCCCCCTGGCGACTTGGCCCAAGCAACAGGCGCACACCGCCACGCTGGAATGCAGACTCTAGTTCCAGAAGCTCACGCAGAGCCGGACCATACTCGCGTGTGCGCAGGATCATTGGCATTGGGATCGCGTGCCCAAGCACCAGGCATTGTTGGGTCGGTTCCAAGCTGGCAAGCA
>QEUZ01000495.1 GCA_003577355.1 Chloroflexota bacterium
GCTGCGCGCTTGCGTGATGCGGTGCTCGTCCGGGCCGCGCAGGGGGGCCATCGCTATAGCTATGCTGTCGCGCACAGTTTTGCCGTGCTGGTGAGCATCGAGATGCGTGATGTCGCATCGGTGCGGCGCCTCCTCGCTGCGCACCCGGTGCAATACACCGACATCGGCGCGCAGCATGTCCAGATGAACCTCGTGCTCTTCCACGGCTTCGTCGATGTCCTCGATGGCGAGATCGACGCTGGCATTGCACGCATGCAACGGGCGTTGACCGACCCGCAGCGGTTGATGGAAGCGCCGGGCATGCGCTCGCTCTATGCGCGCATTCTCCTGGAGGCCTGCCGGGTCGGGCAACGGCAGGAGCTTGGCGTTGCCGTTGCCAAACAGCTCGTGGCCGACAGCCATAGCCACCTGTGGGACAGCGAAGCGCTGCGCTTGGGCGCGGAGTTTCGCGTGGCGTTGGGGACTCCCACCCTACAGGTGCAGGACGACGTGCACCAGGCAATTGAGGTTGCTTGCCGCCAGCAGGCGCGTATGCCGCTCTTGCGCGCCGCGATAACGCAGTTGCAATTCAGTGACGCAGCGGGCCGTGCCCGTGCCACGGAGCTGCTCACAGATGTGGTGGCGACCTTCAGTGATGATGAGCAACGTCACCCGGAAGTGCAGGCTGCACGGGCGCTGCTGGTCGCTCCCTGAAATGCTTCCCACCGGAACGCTCCCAGGAACGCTTGCGGAACGCTGCCACCGCGAAGATGCAGCAAGCGGTTGCGCAACGGCGCCCCGCCGGTTGCAATGGTGGGAGGAGTCTTCCGGTGTACGATGCGATTATCGTTGGCGCGCGGTGCGCTGGTTCACCGCTTGCAATGCTGCTTGCCCGCCAGGGGCAAAAGGTGTTGTTGGTGGATCGAGCAGAGTTTCCGAGTGATACGGTATCGACCCACGGCATGAAAAAGCCGGCAGTCGCGCACTTGAGCGAGTGGGGGTTGATCGACCAAGTTCTGGCATCCAACTGTCCGCCGATCCACTCGCTGCGGCTGGATGTCGGTCCACTCGTGCTGCAGGGCAGCGCTCCACCAATACCGGGTGGGGAATTCGATATCGCGCCGCGCCGCTACGTGCTCGACACGCTGCTCGCGAAGGCGGCCGTTGCGGCGGGGGCTGAGTTCCGCGAGTGCTTCACCGTGGAGGACTTGCTGTTTGACGACGGCACGGTGTGCGGGATCCGCGGCCACGCACGTGGTGGAGCGAGCGTTGAGGAACGAGCGCGGATCGTTGTCGGCGCTGACGGCAGGAATTCCCGCGTGGCCCAGGCGGCTGGCGTGCCGCTCACGGTCGATCGCGGCGCATTCTGTTGTGCGTACTACTCCTACTTCTCCGGCGTGCCATCGTCGAGCATCGAGCTGTACACCCGGCCAGGGCGACAGATCATCGCCTTCCCGACGAACGATGACCTGACGATGGTGATGGTTGAGTGGCCGCGCGCAGAGTTCCCACAGGTGCGCTCGGATATCGAGGGTACCTTCATGGCGTCGTTGGATCTGGCGCCGGAGTTTGCGGAACGGGTGCGTGCTGGGCGGCGGGAGGAACGCTTCAGCGGTAGCGCAGAGCTGCCGAACTACCAGCGCCAAGCGTTCGGGCCGGGCTGGGCGCTGGTTGGCGACGCCCTGTCTCATAAGGACCCGATCCTGGCACAGGGCATCACCGATGCCTTCCACGACGCCGCGTTCTTGGCAGCCGCTCTCGGAGAGGCCTATTCCGGCGTCAAGCCGCTGGATGCAGCGCTAGCGGACTTTGCGGCCCGTCACATGGAATGCAGCATGCCGCTGTTCGAGGCGACCTGCCAGTTCGCAACGCTGCAGCCGCCCCCACCGGAGATGCAGCAGCTGTTGGGCGCGTTGCTCGGCAACCAGCCTGCTACCGACCAGTTCTTTGGGACGATCGTCGGCACTGTGCCAATGCACGAGTTCTACGCCCCGGAGAACTTGGAGCGGATCATGCAGGCTGCCGCCCGCGTCGCGTGAGCGTTGTGCTGCAGTTCGAGCGGTTCGTGATTCCGGGGGCAGTGTGGCTGCGCG
>QEUZ01000496.1 GCA_003577355.1 Chloroflexota bacterium
TCACTAATCACTACTCACTCGCCACTCGCCACTCGTCACTCCCGAAGCGTTTGCGCGATGGCGTGGAAGGCTGCCAGCGTCACTGGGTCGGCGTCCGGCTGGTCGGCGCTGGGGTAGCTCGACTGCTGGACGATGACCACCTGCGCTGTGGGGTCGATGTAGAGCCATTGGCCGTGGATGCCGATGCCGGTGAAGGCGTTATGGGCATTGTGGGTGTACCACCAGAACGAGCGGTACGACCAATTGGCCCAGAGCGGACCCCAGTCTGCAGCGCCGCGCGCGAATACCTCCTGGTCGCCGCCAGCGTGGATGTCGGCGACGACCTCTGGCGCGATGATCTGCTGCCCGAGGTAGCTGCCGTTCTGGAGCAGCATCTGGCCGAATCGGGCCAGGTCGCGGGCGGTTGCGTTCAGGCCGCCACCAGTCATCTCCATGCCAATCTGGTCGCGGATGATGTAGGCGTCGCGCTCGGCCCCGAGGCGCGACCAGATGCGCTCGCTGCAGAGCTGTGAAAACGGCTTGCCGCTGACCCGCGCGATGATCCAGCCGATGACATCGGTATTTGGGGTGACGTAGTGGAAGGCGTAGCCGTGTTCCCCACGCTTCTGCCAGGTCGGGAGCGCCTCGGCCAGGTTGCGCGGCCCGCTGTAGCCTTCGGGCGGTGGGTTGAAGCCGGCCGCAACGGCGTAGCGCCCGATATCCGACTGCAGGTCGTCGTAGATCTCGTCAAAGGCGATGCCGGTGGACATGTCCAGCGCGTGGCGCACGGTGGCGTCGGTCCAGGCGCAGCTGGATAGCTCCGGTAGGTAGCGGCTGACCGGCGCGTTCAGGTCGATCAGCCCCTCGTGGGCCAGCTGCAGCGCCAGCGTGCCGACGAGGGACTTGGTCACCGACATCATCTGGTGCTGGCTGTGCGGGCGCATGCCATTGCGATAGCGCTCGTAGACCAGGCGACCCTGGTGCAACACGACGATCGCGTCGGCGTAGGCGATGTCGAGCATGTCGGCGACGGTGTAGGTCGAGCCATCATCGAGCTGCACCGGCAGGCTGTCGAGATCACGCGGCGCGATGTCCAGTGGCACGATCGGGCCGTCTCCGCGCCAGATTTCTACTGTCGGAGTGAGCTCGCGGATGTGCTGAAAGGCCCAGCGGTTGTAGGGTGGCCTGCGCATGTTCTCCAGGGTCACCAGCTTCTCTGCGGGTGCTGGGTATCCCTGCATCAAACCAAGCTCGTTGCTTCCTGCCGGTTCCGCCATGCCTGTCCCCTTCCTGTGTGTCGACTGCGTACATGCTACGGTATTGCAGGTATCGACGGGGAGTGTGGCGCTCGGGTCGTGGCGGTTCGGGCGCGGCGCGTTCAGGCGGTGCAGCGCCGCTGTGAGGTGGTACTCGTTGCGGAGGCGTGAGCGTCTGATGTTGTCACCAATGATCAGCACACCGCCAAGTGCGATGCATTCGGGGCGGAGCTGGTAGACGTGGCGCTGGCGAGAGCAGCGCGACGGCACGTCGCGGGCGGCGGCTTGCTCGATCGGTTCGTCAGGCAGGGGTTGGTCGAGGAATACGTCAGCCAGTGGTGAGGAGTCCGTTACTCGTCCGGGGTGTACCGGAGCGCCTCGAACCCCGCGCGCAGGCGCTCGAGGATCGCATCCACGCCAGTGAGGCCGTCCGGCGGGCTGAGGGTGACCTGCGTTGCCCCGCGTGTGCGCCACCAAGCGTACTCGTGGCGCCAGGCGGCTGGGTCACTGCCTTCCAGTGCGATGCTGCCGTTGATGCCGAACGTCGTGGGGTCGCGGCCAGCGTCGGCGAGGGCATCGCGCACGGTGGCCAGGCTGCGCTCGGCACGCGGGCCGGCAGCGAAATTGACGAACAAGCCATCGGCCAGGCGGCCAGCGCGACGCACGGCCGGCTCCGCATTTGCGCCGATCCAGAGTGGGATCGGGCGTTGTTGGGGCATTGGGCGCAGGCCGGCGTCGTGCAGGGTGTGCTGGGCGCCGGAGAACTCGACCGTCGCGTCGGTCCAGAGCGCGCGCAGGAG
>QEUZ01000048.1 GCA_003577355.1 Chloroflexota bacterium
GTTCGTCTCCGGCATTTCGGGAGGGGTCCAGGGGAGCGCGACGGAAGAGGCGCGCGCCGCGCTCAAAAACATGCGCGCGGTGCTGGAAGATGCCGGAACCAGCATGGAAAACGTCGTCCAGGTCACGCTTCTGATCACCAACTCAGCGGATTACAACGAGATCAATGCCGAGTACGTCAAGCACTTCCCCAATGGACTACCCGCGCGCCACACGGTGCGCTTTGGCGTGCCGACGCAGGCGAAGTGTGGTTTTGCCTGCATCGCGTTGGCCGGGTCCGACGGGAGCTAGGCGCGGATCCAGGTGCGTTGCCCGGCGAAGCGCGCGATGACTGCCTCGTCTGGCTCGAACCCTAATCCGGGACCGGATGGCACCGTCACCCGGTCCCGGTTGTAATGGTTGCGCAACGGCCCAATATCCTCGGCAAGCATCAACGGCCCGCCCATTTCGACGGTATGCACGTTGTCCAGGGCAAGCGCCAGGTGCAGGCCGGCCGCCGAGGCGATCGACGACTCGACCATTGTCCCGACCTGACAGACGATCCCAGCCGTCTCGGCGATAGCGTTGAGGGCGAGCGCCCCAAGCAGACCGCCAGACTTCATCAGTTTGATGTTGATCAGATCGCACGCCCGTAGCTGGACTGCCCGCAGCGCGTCGCGCGCGTCGTGCAGCGCCTCATCCGCCATGATCGGCAGACCGCAGGCGCGCCGGACATCCGCAAGACCTTCGAGGTCGCGCCAGTCCACCGGCTGTTCGATGTACTCTGGTTCATAGGCTGCCATCGCGCGCGCGGCGGCGATCGCCACACCAGATGTTCGCCACCCCTGGTTCACGTCGATCTTGATGCGTGTTTCGGGGCCGAGTGCCTCGCGTACTGCCGCTACCCGCTGAACATCTTGGCGCGGGTTATTGAAGTCGCCGACCTTGAGCTTGACGGTGCGAAATCCAGCGGCAACGTGGCGCATAGCGTCGGCAGCCATTGCGTCGGGCGCCTTCATGCTGACCACCCGTGAGATCGTCAGGTGGTCGCGCGCCCGCCCGCCGAGCAACGCCCACACTGGCAAGCCGGTGATGCGACCGAGCACGTCATGGAGCGCGATGTCGAGCGCGGCCTTTGCGGTTGGCGCACCTCCGCAACGGGCATCGACGGCGCGCATGGCGGCCGTGCGGTCGTGCGGGTCACGACCGAGGAGCGCTGGCGCGATGACCTTTAGGGTCTCAACCACGCCGCCGAACGTCTCGCCGGTGACGTGTGGGTCAGGAGTCGCTTCACCCCAGCCAGTGTGGCCACTGTCGGTTTCAATACGCACCAGGGCGGATTCGACATCCGGAAAGGTGCCATACGAAATGACGAACGGCTCCGTGAGCGGCAGCCGCACTGGGATGATCTCGATGCCGATGATCTTCATGTCGATCCCTCACGTCCGGTGCGAAACGTTGCGATCGTAGCACGACCTGCGTCACGGCACGCTGAACGAGCCGATCATGATCTGACTGCTTGAGGCGCCAACCTCCGCTTGCACCGGCAATGCATCGCCGCTATCGACGCTGCGCAAGCCGACCCAGATGGAGTATTCACCTGCTGGAAGCGGATCAAACCGCACCGAGTCGTCGATCCGGTCGCCTGACAGCCACAAGCGGGGAGCCGAATAGCCGGCCAGTGGATAGCCAACGTATTCGGCAACGGTCTCGTTGCCAGCAGCGCGAATACTCACGACAGCATTGGCATCTTCCGGCAATGGCTCGAGGACGTGCCACGAGAACAACACGATGATCTCGGAATGGTCAACCACCGTGCGAGCTGGCGACAGGCTGACCGTCGATGCGATCGTACCCGGAAACGTCGTCAACGGTTGTGCCCCTCCGGGGACGAGTCGTCCGACATCCCGCACGATGAAACGCTGCTGATACGGTCGCACGTCGATGAGATGACGCCCCTCGCGCAATAGCGCATCGAGCTGTTCGGGTGGCGCCGTTGCGCCGTGTGGGCCGAATGGGTACGGGCCATCACTCACTGCCGGGTTCCAGCTGGCCGAGGCCACCTGGGTGAACGCTGAAAACGCGGAGCTGGTGTAGACAACACGATCGAGGCCGATGTAGCTTGGCATCAGCTGGACGCCGAAGTGACCGTAGAGATACTCGTAGCGATCCTGTGCGAACCAGGCTGGGGCATTGACGACGAGCGCGCGTTGGCCACGATAGCGCTCTCCGAGCTGCACGATTTCATTGATCACGACCGTCCCCCGCGCGAACATCTCCATCCGCACGTCGATGAAGCGCCACGACTGCACGATGACGCCGAAGAGTAATGTGCAGGTGACGATGCGCCAAATGCGTGTCGTTCTGCGGTGGTTGAAGTCCAGCGCTGGCAGCAAACCCCAGAAGGCCGCAGCGCCGATGCCGACGAGGTAGAGCAAGCGCGGTGAATCCTGCACGTAGCCATACGAGAGGCGGGCGAGTGAGGGCGCGAAGGCCGCCACCGATAATGTCAACGCGGCGGAGGGCAGCGCAAGAGACACGAGCAGCGCCCGGCCGCGCAAACCACGGCGAACGCCAGCGACCGCGTATGCGCCGAATACGACGGCGATTGCCGCCATGCCGGCTTCCAGTAAGCCCGGCGCCCAACCGATCTGCTGTTCGAGCCAGACAAGCTGTGCCGAGAACGGGTAGGTGAATCCCTGGAGCAGGAACAGACCCTTTGGGCGTAGCTCGGCCAGGTTCGTTGTCTCGCCAAACGGGGTCTTCTCTACGCTGAACCAGGTAAGGACAAAGGTGATGACGAGCGCCAGGTGGCCTATGATCCACGGACTTGGCCGCCTGATGCCCCCCCGCCACATGCGCTGTGCTTCAAGAGCCAGCAGTAACGGCGCGACAGCTACCCCAGACTCGTGCGACCAAAGCGCAACAGTCGTCGCGGCCAGTGCAGCGCAATGGAGCGCGCGCGCCTGTCTGCGGTTCGTTGCCCCCTGTGCGTAGAGATACAGTGTGAGCGCTGCGAGAAGCGCTGCTCCAGCCAGGGGGTGAAAGAGCGTCCCAACAATCGGGATGTTCTGATAATGGAACGGGTAGGTGATGAACAGCAGGCCGGGAAGCAATGCCCAGTTGCCGTATCCGAGCCGCCGCAACAACAGGAAGAGCAACCAGCCGGAGAAGGCGTGTGCAATCAATGGGAGCGCATGAAGTGTGGTCTGGTCATAGTTGCCTTGAACGCTGCGCAGGAACTTCCAGATGAGGAACGGGATCGGGCGGTAGTACGAATACCCTTCAGACGATGCCAGCAGCGACCAGTAGGTGCGTCCTTCGGTGCGCGTGAGGTCGAAGGTGTCGTCGAAGAAGAACGCAAAGTCGAGCGCCCTGCCGTAGAGCGCGACGACGAGCAGAAGCGACCCGGCCAGTGAGAGCCAGGTAAGCTGGTGGTCCAACCAGGCTGCTAACGGCTTCCAGAGTTCACGCAGGAACTCTGCAATGCCGGTACGGCGATGGACGGCGCTACTTCCCAGCACCATCGCACACGTCACTCATGTCTGTGATTCGCCCTGTTCACGCCGTTTCCGACTTGGGTTGGTGCATTGCAACGATGTCCCTGTCGTTGCGTGCTGATTGTGCAGCAATCGCTGACCGACACGCCCGCTTGGGAGCATTTCTCTGGTGTCACCGCATACCATGGTGAACAGGACGGATGTCGTCAGTCCTGCAGGTGATAGGGGACATCCGTGACGACGATGCCCGGTTGGAACAATAGTGCAGCCTTCAAGCGGAGCGCTGATTGGTTGTGTAAGACGTGTTCGCCCAGGTGCGCCGGAACGAACTCTGGCAGGACGACGTTGATGAACTCGTTCCCACGTTCAGCGCGTCGCTGCTCGAGATAGGCGATTAACGGCCCGATAAGTGAGCGGTACGGCGACTCGATGATGACGAGCGGGACCTTTACTCCAGCTTCGCTCCATGAGCGTTGCAGCTCAGCGCCGTCCTCGGCATCCGCAGCGATATGGACAGCGGTTACGTCGGATGAGATCGAGCGCGCGAACTCAATCGCTCGTGCCGACGCGCGGTTGAGCGAATCGACCGGCACAACGACGGCGATGTCACGCTGCGGCGGTCGGGCCAGCGAGCGCAAATCACCGGCGGTCATCCTGAGTTGTGTCGCAACGTCGCGATAGTGGTTGTGGATACCGCGTAGCAACAGGATGATGATCGGGACGACGACGAGGATAATCCACGCGCCATCCAGAAACCTCGTCACCGCAACGATGATCAACACTATCCCGGTTGCGACTGCTCCGACCCCGTTGAGGAGCAGCCCAAGCGTCCGTTGCCTGGAAGGTTCGGTATGCAGCCAGCGGCGGGTCATGCCTGCTTCGGAAAAGGTGAAGGAGGCAAACACCCCGACGGCATAAAGCGGGATCAGGCCGGTAACGTTCGCATCGAAGCCGATCACCAACAGGATTGACAACACGCCCAAGGCGATAATGCCGGTGTTAAACGCGAGCCGGTCGCCCCGGAACAGGAACTGGTGCGGGAGGAAGCGGTCGCGCGCCAGGAACGACGAGAGGCGGGGGAAGTCGGCGAACGCAGTATTGGCTGCGAGGACGAGGATCAGGGCAGTGAAGCCCTGGACGATGTAGTAGAACGCGGATTCACCAGCCAACGTGCGAGCGAGCTGCGAGACAATCGTCTCCTCCTCGCTCGGGACCAGGTGAAAATGGCGTGCAAGGAAGGAGATTCCCAGGAACATCGTGCCAAGGAGGAGGCCCATCCACACTAACGTCTGCGCAGCATTCTTCGCCGATGGCTCCTTAAACGCCGGGACGCCGTCAGAAATCGCTTCGACGCCCGTCAGGGCCGCACCACCGGCAGCAAAGGCGCGCAACACCAGGACGATGCTCAGGTCGCGCGATGCGTCCTCCAGTTCGTAACGCGGCGGGTTGGCTTCAATCAGGATGTCGAGCGACGCGAGCAGTCCGAGCGCGATCAGTGTGAACATGCACAGGATAAATGCGTAGGTGGGGATAGCGAAGATCGTGCCGGATTCGCTAATCCCGCGCAGGTTTGCCAGCATCACCAGCACGATCGCGCCAATAGAGATCCACACGCGATAGTCAAAGGTACTGGGCAAGGCCGACGTAATTGCAGCCGTCGCCGCCGACACCGACACTGCGACGGTGAGGACGTAGGCGATCAACAACGATGCAGCCGCAATCAGGCTGGGGGTGGTGCCGAGGTTATCCTTCGCGACGATGTAGGCGCCGCCGCCGCCCGGATATGCCGCGACGGTCTGCCGGTATGACGCGACAACGATCGCCAGCAGGACTGCGACGCCGAGAGAGATCGGCCAAACGAGCGACAGTGCGGCCGCCCCGGCTAGCGCCAGGATAACCAGCGCCTCTTGCGACGCGTAGGCGACCGACGAGAGTGCGTCCGAGGAGAAGACGGCCAGCGCCTTCACTTTGGACAGACGCTCGTGTGACCCTTCGGCGGTCGTCAGAGGCCTGCCGATGATGACGCGGCGGACAGCGCGCATCCAGCGACCGAAGCGAGTCTTCGGCGTTGTCTGGCGCGCGACGTAGTAGCGCGTACCGACCGGCTGAATGCTCAGGTCGCTGGAGCGGATGACCTGCACGTATCGATCGCCCGGCCGGCTACCGCGTCGGGTGGCGTGATGGTGCTGGGCGGCTGCGGTCTCAACCAGAGCTTCCTCAGCTTCGGGTTCTGCCGCAGGGCGCGTTTCGTCCGTAGTGGACCCCTTGTCCGTTCGGTCGACCTGATCGCGCCGGATTCTACGCCCTGTGTCAAGGGGCTGTCACACCCGACGCCAACGCGGGTCAATCCATGTGGATGATTTCGGTCGAGACATCCGCTAGCGAGCCGAACGGTGCATGCGCCTCAATGAACCGGACCACTTCGGCCAGCATCGCGTCGGCGTGTACCGCGGAGTTGGAAACACAGCAGAACCCGATGCCGGCGACCTGCCATGAATCGAGGTTATCAACCTCGGCGACCGACATGTTGAACCGCTGGCGCGCACGCTCCACGAGTGAGCGCACGACCCGCCGTTTTTCTTTCAGCGAGTGGCTCTCGTAGATGTGAATGGTGACGTAACCGACGCCAATCACCATGGGCGCGTCCCATGTGGCCAGTGGCAGCGGATGGCGCCATCCGGCGCGGTAATGTCCATTGGTGTGTCGCGTGAGGTCGCCGAGCTAAATGACATTGTGTTCCTGGAGCAGGCTGCCCTCCGCGAAGCGGCTGGGGCGGAAGGCAGACACGTCGATGCTATGGGACGTGCCGTCAAGGATCAGTTCAGATACGGCGAGCCCGACGGCTGGGCCCTGCATAAAACCATGACCGGAGAAGCCGGCTGCAATGACGAACCCATCCAGTTCCGCATAGCTGCCCAGCAGCGGGTTGTCGTCTGGGGTAACTTCGTAGAACCCCGCCCAGCCGCGCAGTACCGATGCGTCCTCAAACGCCGGGGCGCGGTCGATTAGTGCCGCGATTGTTGTGAGCATCCACTCTTGGTCGACAGTCTTGTTCTCTGATGTTGGCTCGTGCTGGTTGCTCATGCCAAACAGGAACCCGTGGCCATCGGGATGAAAGTATAGGGAGCGCGCGAATTCGATTGTCATCGGAACGTGGCTCGGCACTCGCGGGTAGGGGCCGGTGACAAACGACATGCGCCGGTAGGGGTCAATCGGGACCTCGAGCCCGGCCATCTTCCCGATAGCACGTGAGTGTGGACCGGCGCATGAGATGACCAGCGGTGTTGCGATACGCGCATCAGCGGTCAGCACTGCCTGGACCCTGCCGTTGCGCACGTCGATGCCGGTCACGGCGGTGTGCTCGATGAACCGCACGCCGTTGCGGCGAGCAGCTGCGGCGAACCCCTGCGTGCTGGTCGAGGTATCGGCCCAGCCGTCGCGGGGACAGAACGTGCCGCCTAGCACGTCGTCCAACCGCAGTACAGGGCATAGTTCGTGAATATCCTGCGGTGAGACCCAGCGGACGGGCACTCCCAACGATTGCTGCAAGGCAAGGTTACGCTGGAACACCTCGACTTCCTCGGGGGTTGTCAGCAGGAAGAGGTAGCCTTGCTGGCGGAAGTTGATGTCGACGCCGAAACGCTCTTCAAAGTGTTCCCAGTACTCCAAGCTGCGTTGCGACAGGAGAATGTTCGTCGCTGTCGAGAACTGCGATCTGATCCCGCCGGCGGCGTCGGCGGTTGAGCCTCGGCCAATCAGGTCGCGTTCCAGCACGACGATGTTGCGCATGCCGCGCTCAGATAGATGCCAGGCAATGGAACAACCCATGATGCCAGCGCCAATGATGACAGCGTCGGCACTGGGGGGCAGCAGCACGCTCCTTGTACCCGTCACGCGCGTCCCACAACCTGCTAGTTCATCACGACGAGGTCGCGGGATACGTTGTTCAGGCTTTCCGCCCCGTCTTCGGTGCAGACCAGAATGTCCTCGATTCGCACCCCGAAGCGGCCGGGGATGTAGATGCCTGGCTCATCGGAAAAGACCATGCCCGGTGCGAGCGGTAACGTGTTGCCTTCAACCATGTATGGGTCCTCGTGCACATCGAGCCCGAGGCCATGCCCGACGCGGTGGATGAAGTACTCGCCGTAACCCGCATTCGTGATCACCGCGCGGGCTGCGCGGTCGATCTCCTGGCAGGCGACTCCCGGGCGGACCGCAGCGAACGCGGCACGGTTGGCCTGCAGCACCGTGTCGTAGACGGTGCGGTACTCCTCACTCGGCTCGCCGATGTGGACTGTGCGAGTAATGTCCGAGCTGTAGTGCTCCAATCTCGCACCGAAATCGCAGACGACCGAATCCCCTGGCTCAATAATGCGTTCAGACGTCATGTGGTGGGGAGATGCCGAGGCCGGCCCACTGCCGACGATCGCGAACCCTTCTCCAGAGAGGCCATGCTTGCGCAGCAGGCGGTTGATGTCAGCGGCCACCGCCTGCTCACTTCGACCTGCCATTGACCCAGTGGCGACGAACTCGGCCCAGGCCTCATCGGTGCGGGCGCTTGCATCGCGCATGATGCGGAGCTCGTGCTCGTCCTTGATCATCCGCAGGTCGCGCAGGATGGTATTCCCGGATACAAAGCTGGCCTCTGGCAGAGCATCCTGGAGGCGCAGCAGGAAGATCGCCCAGGTCTGGTCCCCAATTGCGATGCGCGCGCCAGCGCCGCCTTCGAGCAGCCGGGCGACGAGTTCGGTTGGCGACTCCGTCTCGCCCCAGGCGTGGACATCGAGCAAGTCAGCGCGCGTCTTCAGGCGCATCGCCTCCAGCGACGGGGCGACTGCAAACGGTTCGCCTTCGCGTGAGACGCACAGCAGGGTCAACCGCTCGGAGGCATGGGCTGGATAGCCGAGCATGTATGTCAGGTCGGACGAGGGGGTGATGAACACATGGTCGATGCCACGCTCGGCCATCAACGCGCGGGCGCGGGCCATGCGAGCTGCGTAAACCTCGTTGGTATCGCTCATTGGTGGTCCCATCACTGCGGTAGCGCCGTCGAATCCGTTGCCGGAAGGCACTATACGCCGAGAGCAGCGCCGTCGAAAGTCTCCTCGCGCGAGTTGCTGCGCATGAACGCGAGATACGATTCCTTGGTCATTGGAGGTGTGGCCTTCTCCAGCACCTCCTTCGCTCCAGTGGCGCCTTCGGCTAGCAGATCGATCACGGTCATTGCCATCAGCTTGGCCGGTAACACGTAGGCCATGTAGCGGTCCTCGATCGCCCAATCGGAACCGTGGCCTGTACCGGAAAAACCACCGACATGCGGGTGCAGCGCCGGCATGATATGCGCGATGTCCCCCATGTCGGTCGAACCGGTGCGGTGGCCAGTGTCCTCCCAATCGTCGGCGCTGTAGAACTCCAAAAAATTGCTCTTGAACAGGCGCGAGAGGTTCGGGTCGTTGAACAGCGGCATGTAGCCTGGCAGCGTGGTGATCTCGACAGATGCGCCGAGCGCAACTGCGCCGGCCCGCAATGCCCGATCGACCTTCCTTCCGGCGTCCTCAATGGCTTCGGCAGTCTTACCGCGCACCATCGTTTCGAAGCGCACGTCGTTGGGGATCACGTTGACGAGGTCCCCGCCGCGCGTCAGGATCGGGTGGATGCGCACGGTGTCTTCGTCGCGGAAGGTTTCGCGTTGGGCGTTGATCGCCGCCAACGCGATTTCGGCGGCGTAGAGCGCGTTCACACCGTTGTGTGGCGCGCCGCCGGCGTGGGCCGCCTTGCCGATGAAACGCGCCTGCTTGCCGATGAAGCCGTTGTTGGATGCGCCGATGCCAGCCTTTGCCCGCATGTTCTGACTGCTGGCGCCATGTACCATCATCGCCATATCAATATCGTCAAAGGCGCCGAGGCGGATCATCTCGCTCTTGCCGCCGAGGAACTCAGTCTTGCCTTGCCGGCGCAGGTCGGCACGGTAGTCGATTTCGACGTACTCCTCGGCCGGGACGGCAAAGAAGGCGACGTTGCCGTGCAGCTCGGCAAGCGCACCTGAACGCACGAGCCCATTTGCGACGCCGAGCATCGTCACGATCTGAGCGTTGTGGCCACAGCAGTGGGCGGCGCCGGTTTGCGGGTTGGCAAATTCGTGGTCGGCGACAAGCACCGAGTCCAGCTCACCGAGCACGGCGACGGTTGGCCCAGCAGCTCCACCGGCAACGACTGTCTTCAGCCCAGTGATCGCGATGTCTTCGAGGTAGCCTAGCCCAAGGCGCTGGAACTCGCCGGCAACGATGCGCGACGTACGGAACTCCTTGAAACCGAGCTCCGGGTCGCGGTAGATGCGTTCACCAACGGTGATCAGGTGCTCTGCATTACGATCGATCTCCTCGAGGACCCGGCGCTTGAGGTCTGCGTGCTGCATTCCACCCTCCCACCAATCCTGAACACTCGCCGGACAGCAAACGAGCGGCCCCGGCGGGCCGCTCGATGGTAGCGCATACGGGATTCGAACCCGTGATCTCCGCCTTGAGAGGGCGGTGTCCTAGGCCGCTAGACGAATGCGCCGCGCGGGGTTACTCGAACCGGAAGCGAGTATAGCAACCGGTCTGACAGGGCGTCAACGCGATGGATCTGTGCCAGGAGGGACTGCGGACGCGGACGAGGGGCTAGTCGATTCGACGTAGCCCCTCTACCCGAAGCGTTCGCGACGCGGAGTATGGCTCCGCATTAGAAGATCAGGCTGCGGTCGACCTGGCTGCGCAGGGTCGCGAAGTCGCGCCGTGCCTCGCTGGCCGTCGGGTTGCCGCTGTCCGAATTGCGGATCAACGAACCGTAGTACGTCTCAAAGGACGAATCGACCTGCATCCCGCGGCGGAGCGACTCGAAAATGCGCTTGAAGCTCGTCATGTATTTCCTCCATCAACTGCGTGCCTCAAATTCACTGCCATGATCATACCATGATATAGCGATATGCGCAAGAGCGCATGATGGCCAGTTCTTCAACCCAGGACTTTCGTCCTTCGACGCGGCACAGCGCCGTTTTTCGGCGCGTTGGGTATCATCGCGAGACCGGTGCGGCGGCTCATACAGACGGGGGGACGTGTCGTGGACAAGCTCATTCTTTCAGTCGCAATGACGGGGTCGCGCACATCACGCGCGCAGACGCCGTATGTCCCGATAACCGAGGAAGAGATCGCCCAGCAGGCGCTGGATTGCTGGCGGGCTGGTGCAGCGATCGTCCACATCCACGTGCGCGATGAGAACGGGCAGCCGAGCTGCGCGCCAGAGCGGTATCAGAAGGTGACCGACATCGTGCGGGCGGCAGGTTCCGATGTCATCATGAATTGGTCCACCGGCGGTGGCGCCGGGATCGTTAGCGACGACGACCGCTCGGCATCGATTGCCCTGGCGCCGGAAGTCGCCAGTTTCGATTGTGGGTCCACGAACTTCGGGCGGGGGGTGTTCATCAACTCACCGGCGTTCCTGGAGAAGCTCGCCCGCGACATGAACGAACATCTGGTCACCCCCGAGATCGAGATATTCGACACTGGCATGATCCAGGTCGCGAAGGACCTGATCGCTGATGGCTTCCTGCAGCCGCCGTACTGGTTCCAGTTCGTACTCGGCGTGCGCGGCGCTGCTCCGGCGACGGCGCGAGAGCTGACCCACATGGTCGATTCGCTTCCCGATGGCGCGCGCTGGTCGGTGTGCGCGATCGGCCGGCACCAGTTGCCAATGAATATGATCGCGATGGCGATGGGCGGCCACGCACGCACCGGGTTGGAAGACAACATCTACTACCACTACCGGCAGCTTGCGACAAGCAATGCGCAGTTGGTGGAGCGGCTCGTCCGCATCGCGCGGGAAATGGGCCGTGAACTGGCGACGCCGGACGAGGCACGGGAGCTGATCGGTGTGAACGCCCGGCGCAGTGCGCCAGCCCGCGCGAGCGAATGAACGGGCCGCACGTGCTAGAGAACTGGCTGACAGCGGCACATGACCGCGCCAGCTCGTTCGCGTTGTGTGACGACGGTACGGGGACGAGAAGGCTATTTCGCTGCAGTACCCGGCGTTGTGCGGTGGATGGCGCTGTTCACAGCATTCTGACGGGGTATCATATCCTGAACCGCAGGCGCGAATGCGCCGGCGTCCGTCGAGGTCGTGGGACATGACGGGCGCACCGGATGCTCCTGAACCTTCGGGACGGATGATACGGCCGTCTCGATCCCACTTCAGGCCTCCGGAAACCGAAATACTCGCAAGCAGCATGTCGCCGGACTGGCTGGAGGCCACTGCATGGTTGAGACCACCGAGCGAACCGTGAGCAGGCATAGCCTGGAGCATCACGGACTCCGTATCGCCTCGGGAACGACTGTCCATTGGAACCTTGCCCCTGCCCTGTTATACGAGCACGCACTGTTACGTCGCGAGGGCGAGCTTGCCAGCCACGGTCCACTTTCGGTGGTCACTGGCGAGTACACCGGCCGCTCACCGAAGGACAAGTTCTTCGTGCGCCAGCAGCCGAGTGAGCAGTATATCGACTGGGGGCCGGTCAACCAGCCGTTTGACCCGCAGGCGTTCGCGGCGCTCCATGCTCGCGTTGCCGAGTATCTCAGCAGCCGCGACGAGCTTTTTGTCCAGGACTTGTATGTTGGCGCCGACCCGAATTACCGCATGCCGGTGCGGGTGGTCACTGAAGCAGCCTGGCACAGTCTGTTCTCGCGCATCATGTTTATCCGCCCGCCGCGCGCAGAGCTCGGCGATATTGTGCCGCGCTTCACCGTGCTGCAAGCTCCCGGCTTTCTGGCTGATCCGGCGCGCGACGGCACCCGAACGAAGACGTTCATCATCGCAAACTTGGAAGAAGGATTGATCCTGGTCGGGGGCACCGAGTACGCCGGTGAGATCAAGAAGTCGATCTTCTCGATCATGAACTACCTGTTGCCACTCGAATCGGTCATGCCGATGCATTGCTCGGCCAACGTTGGCGCCAAGGGTGATGTGGCGCTGTTTTTCGGCCTGTCGGGAACTGGGAAGACCACCCTCTCGTCCGACCCGACGCGCACGCTGATTGGTGACGATGAGCACGGCTGGAGCGATGCGGGCATCTTCAACTTCGAAGGTGGCTGCTATGCCAAGGTCATCAACCTATCCGCCAGCGCCGAGCCGGAGATCTACGCGGCGACCCGCACGTTCGGCACCGTACTGGAAAATTGCGTCCTGGACCCGATTACCCACGAGATCGACTACGACGACGATACATTGACGGAAAATACTCGTGCCGCGTACCCGATTGATATGATCTCGAACGCCTCGACTACCGGGGTGGCTGGACACCCGGACAACATCTTGTTCCTGACGGCGGATGCGTTTGGTGTGCTGCCGCCGATCGCCAAACTGACCCCAGAACAGGCGTCGTACTATTTCCTGCTGGGCTACACCGCGAAAGTCGCTGGCACCGAGCGCGGCCTCAGCGGCGCAGAGGCGACGTTCTCGTCGTGTTTTGGGTCACCATTTATGACGCTGTCGCCGAACACCTATGGCCGTTTACTGGCAGAGAAGATCCGGCGGCACGCGCCTGATGTCTGGCTCGTGAACACCGGATGGACGGGTGGCCCGTACGGGGTTGGCGAGCGCATCTCGATCGCCCACACGCGCGCAATCGTGCGCGCGGCGCTCGACGGCGACCTGCACGATGTCCCGCTGCTGGAAGACCCGATCTTCGGCATCGCCGTACCGCGCAGCGTGCCGGGTGTTCCCGACGACGTGCTTGTCCCGAGCAACACCTGGGCGGACAAGGCGGAATACGAGCGTGTTGCGCGCGAGCTCGCTGCGAGTTTCAACGCCAACTTCGCAACGTTCGCCGACCAAGTAGACGAGGCGATCCGCAACGCAGGGCCGCGAACCACCTAGCTTACCGCCGAGCGCATATTCCGCCCTCCGACCACGCACGCGGCGGAGGGCGGTGCTTTTGCAGTCGTATGTTGAACACCCCGGCTCGTGATGTCTCTCGCTCGGGATACGCAACTCCGCTAGATATCTGCGGTGGGAGTCGCTTCTCGCAGAGCGCGCTAGCGGACGAAGCGTGCCGGGTCGAATGCTGCAAGACCAGCTACAGTGTGGCCGGTGGCGATGCTCTCGGCAAGTAGCCCCGCGGTTGCTGGAGCCAATAAAGCACCTGAACGGTAATGGCCGGTTGCCAACCAGACATTCTCCAGGTGCGGCGCACGGCCAACAATGAGCTCGCCATCATCGCTGCCGGGCCGTAGTCCGGCCCAGGCGCCGATGAAGCGGCCCTGGGCCAGCGACGGCGCGAGGTTGCTGATGATCCCGGCGAGTTCGGCCAGCCCGGCCGGGGTCACACGGTCGTCGAAACCGCTGGTATGTTCCTCTGTCGCGCCGACGGCGATTGTGCCGTCTGCGCGCGGCACGAGGTAGCCGAGGCCGGCGGAGAGTACGGAGCGGATGGGAACCGGCGGGTCTGCCAGGGCGAGCATTTGGCCGCGTACCGGGTAGGTGGGCGAAGGGAGATCGATCGAATCGCCCAGCATGCGGCTCCACGCCCCAGCGGCGATAACCAAAGTTCCGGCTGGCCGCGTGCCGTCGAACGTGCGGATGGCGGTGGCGCGCCCTCGCTCAACCACGACCCCTTCGACACGGCAGTGTTCGTAGATCGTCGCTCCACGGCGCTGGGCTACACGCGCAAGCGCTCGCGCCAGTTGGCCCAGCAGGACGCTGCCAGACCCCGGCACGAGGATCCCGTGCGTATAGCGCTCCAGCACGGCTGGCTCGCGCTCACGGATCGCCTGCGCGTCGAGTAATTCGGCTGGGATGCCGTGTTCTGCCAGCCAGCGGGCGTCGGTCGCGAACTGTTCTGCGTGTAGGTCCTCACCCAGGTTCAGTTGGCCGGTCGGGTTGTAGCCGACGGCGATGCCGCTCAACTCCTGCGCCTCGGCAATCAGCGCGGGATAGCGCCTGAAGGCGTCGAGCGCCAACTGTGAGCGAGAGCCGTGGCGCTCCCCCGGAGGGGAGATGATCCCTGCTGAGGCCCAGGTCGCCTCGCGCCCGATTTCCCGACGGTCGTACAGTGCGACGGTGATGTTGCGTGCTGTTAGTTCCCAAGCGAGGGCACTTCCGATGATGCCACCGCCAATGATCGTCACATCCGCCGAGGGCTGGTTCACGGTTCGTGTCTCCTCCCCAAACTGTCCTGGGAGGATTATCTCCCGTTTAGCAGCGCTGGGCCAGACATGGCGACGGGCGGGGAGTCGCCACGCCCGTTGGCCCGTCACGGTTGGAGAAACATCTATTCGCGGCGAAGATCGCCCTTGGCGTAGCGCCACTTCAAGAACAGCAGGCGCTGCCATTGCCGTCCGGAATCCACGTACTCGATGTAGGGATACTCTTGCCTGAGCTCCTTCAACCGCTCGATTTCCTCCGGGCTAAAGCCCTCTTCGAGCAGGTCGTCGACGGTGATTTCCGGAGACTCACTCCGCGCCACGAGCGAATTTGTCATGTCGCTCGCTCCCTTTCCGCGAGGACTGCGACCGCGATACGTGCGGCGGTCGCCGGGCTGACCAACAGCCTCTCCTGCACTATACGACGTTTAAGC
>QEUZ01000049.1 GCA_003577355.1 Chloroflexota bacterium
GCCCGGCAGAACACATGCACCGAGAGCAAGGTCATTGTTTGCAACCGGTCGCGCTCACCGCGTCGCGCGAGCATGTGCTCGCTGGAACGTAGCCGGCGGATCTCTTCGAGGAACGCGACGTAGCTTTCGTCCACATTGACGCCGTCGTTACGGGACGAAATTCCGCGCCGATAGGCGAGTGCGATCAGCGCAGTAATCTCCCCCTTTCGGTCGCCAGCAGCGCGGAAGTGCTCCAAAGCTGTTATCAATAACCCTCGCGCTTGGGCGCGTGCATCCCGGTCCCCTTCGGCACGCTCCCAGCAGACGGTTCCAAGTTCCTGGAACAAGCGCCCGGCCACCTGGGGATGGGCAACGGGATCCACAAGCTCTACTGCGCGTCGCAGGAGCAGTTCGGCTTCGGCCAGGTCGCCCTTAACCTCCGGCAGGTTCGATGGTTCTCCGGCAGGGCGCCCTATCTCGACCTGTGCCAGATTCAGCAGGAGTTCGGCGCGTTCAACTGGGTCCTCCGCCGTGTAACCCTTCATTGCTTCCAACGCGTGTGTACGTGCACGCTCAAGATCGTGCTCGCGCAACGCCGCGGTGGTCGCTCGCCGAAGGATCTGAATCTGCTGTGAGGGCTTCAGGGACGAAGCACGCAGTCTCAGGAGCTTGTGGATAACCTGCGCATGGTGAATGTCCCGCCGGGACTCAACCAGTAGTGGTTCGATTTCCAAGAGGAGGTCGATCTCAGCAATCTGCTCGCGACCAATTGGCAGTTCGGTGAGGTTGAGCGCGTCGAGCGCATCCAATGCCGATTGGTAGTAATAGATGGCATCTTCCACGGCATGTTGCCGAGCGAAACCACGCGCGGCGGATACAGCGTAACGAATCGCGCGAGATGCGTCCTGCCCTTCTCCGAAGTGGTACGCAAGACGTGCTGCCTCACGCGGGTGATCCTGGGCTGCTTCGGATTCGAGCACCGAGGCGAGTCGTTGATGCAGGCTGCGCCGGCGGATCGGGTTGAGGCTGAGGTAGAGGACGTCACGAATCTGCTGATGGGCGAACACATAGGTCGGTCCGATACGACCATCGCGACGGGTCAACAGCCGGCGCGCTTCCGCCAGCTCGAGGTGCCGTGACACCTCCTCCGCGTCCTCGTTCTCCGAGACCCCAAGCAGCTGCAGGACGAGACGCAATGGAAGTTCAGTGCCGATGACGGCCGCGCTTGCCAAAACGTCGCGCGTTTCAGGACTCAGACGAGACAGTCGGTGGCCGATGACCGCGCGCACGCTTTGCGGTACGAACGTGGCTGCCTCCTCAATGAACTGCCAACGTCCTGCTTCGTCTTGCGACAGCGCGCGCGTTTCCATCAAATGCAGGGTTAGCTCTTCGGTGAAGAACGGGACGCCTTCGGATTCGCGCTGAACGATCCTGGCCAGTTCTGTGGAGACGCTACCAGCTGGCGAGCCAAGTGTGCGCTCGATGATACGGTGCGTCATCTCCAGCGGAAGTCGCCCCAAATGCACCCGGCGTGCTGTCCGCTCGCGGCTGAACTCCCGCAGGATGCCCTCCAGCGCTCGGCCAGGTTCGACGTCCGAGTCGCGGTACGCGATGAGCGTCGTGACAGATGCGGCGCGTGTGGAACGGACGAAATGACGCAGGAATGCCGCACTCGCGTCGTCGATCCAGTGCACGTCGTCCCAGAGTAAGAGAAGCGGGCGAGCGGCCGCGACTTCGACCAGAGACTGCGTTATGTGCTCGAACTGCGCGCGCCGTGCGTCGAGGTCGTTTGCTGCATCGATGCTCGACGCCTGTTGAGCGATACGTACCGTGAAATCCGGGTGCGAACGGTCGGGCTGGCGCAGGGTTTCCAGCAATGGGACAAACGCAACATGTGTCGAGTCTTCGTAGCAGGCGCCTCGGAGGACCCGGACACCATCCGCCTCTGCGACCGAAGCGATGTGGTCGAGCAACGCCGACTTGCCAATCCCAGGTTCACCACTGAGAAAGATCAATTGGGCACGTCCGTTGAACGACGCCTGAAGCGCTTGGAGCACGTGAGCGATCTCCGAGTCGCGCCCGAACAGGCCGCCAGGATTTGCCGCGTGCATGTTGCGCCCGAGGCTCACGGATACACCTGGTTCCCGGCCTCGTCCTCGAGCACGATCGCCTCGGTTGGGCACAGCTCAGCGGCCAACAGGAGCGTTTCGTCGTCAACCGAACGAGGATCGATCAGGCGGGCCTTGCCGTCAGCGTCGATGAGGAACACTGTAGGAGCGGTCACGACGCAGTTCTCGGCACAGACACATTTGTCTCGGTCAATCCGAACTCGCATGCTTCGGCCTCGTCGACGAGATACAAACGACAGCACAGATGCGTGCCAGCGTCAACACGGCTGCACCATCGCACGCACCGATGTTGAGCGGACAGTAGCATCGATTCTTGACACTCTTCTTCGCGCACACCTACAATCGCAGTACGGCGTAGCAATAGGAGCAACCACTGGAACGTGCGGCAGGTCGTCCGATCAATCGCCTGATAGCCGGCGCAAGCGCAGCCCTTTCGGCTCGCGCTGGACATGGGATCCCGCTCGGAAACCGTGGCTTCAGCGTCTGCGATGCGTCCGTCGGACACGCCGCAACCGTACTTCAGTGTAACTGGTATCAACCGCTCCTGGCGCATGGAATGTGACGCCACGCCCTATCCCAATGGTGGTGCGGAACGCAAACTGAGGAGGAGACGGAATGGAAGACGAGCGCATTGCTCGGGTTGTGAGCCAGGCGACGAAGTTAAGGTGGAACCGCCGGCAGGTTCTAAAGCGTGGCGCCGCGTTGGGTCTCAGTATTCCAGCTCTTGGAACATTGCTTGCTGCCTGCGGCGGTGACGACGATGAATCCCCAACGGCGACAACTGCGCCCGCGCCCGCTCCGACCGCAACGACGGGCGGTTCCGCAGAACCGACCGCCACAACTGGTAGTGCTCCAGAGCCAACCGCGACGACGGCTGCGCCGACCGGCGGAGGCGGCATCATCAATGTCAACGACACGACCGGCGACAAGGCGATCGGCAACCCGATCATCACTGGCGCGGGGACGTGGACAAGTTGGCTGGCCTTCAATCGCCTGATGTACTTCGACGATACCGGCACGATGGTGCCGGAGCTGGCCGCGAACTGGTCCTGGTCGGAGGACTCCCTGGAGCTGACGATCACCCTGAACGAGGCAACCTGGCAGGACGGCGAAGCGTTCGACGCAGACGACGTTATCTTCACTTGGGATACGCTGGCTGCAGAGAAGACTGATTCCAACCTGAAGTCGCGCATGCAGATTGGCGGCGAGTTCGTCAAGTGGGAGAAGGTCGACGCGCAGACGGTGAAGATCACAACGCCTGAACCGTTCGCGCCGTTCCTGGTGGGCCAGAACTACATCGCAATCATCCCCGAACACCTGCTGAGCGGTTCGGCCGACATCAACACCGACCCGTTCAACACTGCGCCAATCGGCACCGGCCCGTTCCGCATCACTGAATGGCGGCCCGACGAATACGTCAAGCTCGAACGGTATGACGGCTACTTCGCCGGCCCCGCCCCTGCCGATGGCTTTACCATCTATTTCCAGGCGGATACTGATGTGGGTGCGGCATCGCTGCAAGCCGGCGAAATCGACATGATGTTCACTCCGCCAGAAATCCAACCAAACTACGAGAACGACCCAAACTTCGTACTGCACAATTACGTCTACTACACGCCGATTACGCTTGCGTTCAACCACAAGCACCCGATCCTGAAGGATCTAAAAGTGCGGCAGGCGATCCTCTTGGCGATCGACAAGCAGACGCTCGTCGATACGGTGACGAAGGGCCGTGGCCTGGTTGCCAGCAACCAGTTTGCCGACACTGGGCCGCTCGACCGGTACAACGACTACGACAACGTTAAGCCGTCAGAGTTCGACGTTGCTGCAGCGAACGCGCTACTCGATGAGGCAGGCTACGCCAGGGGCAGTGACGGCATTCGCGTTGCTCCAACTGGAGAACGGATGTCGTTCAACATCGTCACCTACGCTGGTTTCGAGGAATACGTCAACGACCAGGTCATTCTCCAGGAGATGCTCGGTGAAATTGGCATTGAGCTGACACCGCAGGTCATCGAGTACGCGACGCTCGAAGGCATGTGGGCAGACCCGAACGACGACCCGGCCAACCGCGCGCTAGAAGTGCAGGAATGGCCGCACCCGTTCGAGTTTGACCCCGACTTGTTCGACGAGCTGCACTCCTCCAACTTCCCACCGGGCCTGAACTACATGTGGTTCGCCGACGACGAAATTGACAAACTGATCGAACAGGGCAGGACCGAAACCGACCCGGAGGCGCGTGTTGACATCTATCGAAAGATCGACGTTCGGCGCGCTGAGCTGATCCCAGCAATCCCCCTTTACATTGCAGTCGATGGCTGGGTCGTTTCCAGCCGCGTCAAAGGCGTTGCCGACACGCCGTACTTCCGCCAGTATCGACTGTACGCCAGCCGTGAGTGGTGGAAGGAAGCCTAGAACCGTCGAAACCGTGGCCGGTAGTCGCCGGCCACGGTCATTCTTCCCAGACGGTTCCAACTGGCGGCCCCGGAGGAGCGCCCTATGACCGCCTACATTATTCGCCGATTGCTCTGGATGATCCCGCTGTTGCTAGGGGTTTCGATCATTTGCTTCGGAATGTTGAAGCGTGCTCCGGGTGACCAGGTTACCGCAATCATCGCCCAAAGTCGTACGTCCGGGACAATCATCACAGCCGATGACCGTGAGGCGCTCCGCGAGCTCTACGGGTTGAACAAGCCCATCTATCAGCAATATTTTGACTGGCTACGGATCGCGGTGCGGGGCGATTTCGGCTATTCAACGCGCCTAAAGCAGCCGGTGATCGATGTCCTCAAACCGCGTCTTGTCAACACGGTGAAGCTGTCGGGCGTCGCATTTATCGTCACCATACTGATCGCACTTCCGCTCGGCATCCTCTCGGCAGTCAAGCAGTATTCAAAGCTCGACTACTTCCTGACGACCTTCAACTTCGTGGGCATCTCGATCCCACAATTTTGGTTATCCCTGATGTTGGTCTATCTCTTCGCGGTGAAGCTTGGTTGGTTCCCAACGGGGGGTATGCGCGACCCGTACCGCGATCCGGGCCTCTGGCCAGCGATTACCGACACGGTGAGTCACTTCGTGCTGCCGGTGATCTCGATTACGCTCGTTGGCATCGCGGGGTACATGCGCTACCAGCGCGCAGCGATGCTGGAAGTGATCCGGCAGGATTACGTACGCACGGCCCGCGCGAAGGGGCTTGATGAACGCACCGTGATCCTCAAACATGCCTGGCGCAATGCGCTCATCCCAATCATCACGCTGATGGGCTACGTGTTCGTGATCCTGGTCGAAGGGTCGGTTGTGGTTGAAAACATCTACTCCTGGCCCGGAACGGGACAGTTGGCAGTGCGTTCGCTGAACGAGCGGGACTACCCGGTCGTCATGGCGATCGTCTTGTTATCGGCCACGTTGATCCTTATCGGCACACTCTTGTCGGACATTCTCTATGCCATCGTTGATCCACGCGTGCGCTATGACTGAGCGGGTGAGTAGATGAGTGCTGACGCTGCCGCGACGCAATTGCGCGATGTCAACGCGCTCGAGGCCGAACCACCGGTGCTCGGACAGTGGGCGCTGTTCTGGCGGAGGTTCCGCCGCCACAAGCTCGCACTCGGGAGTGCGATTTTTCTCATTTTGCTATTCATCGTCGCCGCCGGCGCCCCGATATTCGCCCCGTATAACCCGAATAAGACGGACCTGCAGCTTGCGCGGTTTGGCCGCCCGGCTCCGCCATCGTGGTCACACCCTATGGGTAGCGACAACCTCGGGCGCGATCAGCTCTCGCGCGTCATCTACGGCGCCCGCGTCTCGCTGGTAGTTGGTTTCCTGGCGACGGGGGTATCGATCGTTGTTGGGACGATTTTCGGAGCGGTAGCGGGTTATCTCGGCAAATGGACCGACATGGCCATTATGCGCGTCGCTGATGTCCTGCTCGCGTTCCCGCCCTTGCTCTTCCTCTTCGCAGCCTTGAGCTCGTTCCGGCCATCGATCACAACGATTGCCTTGCTCATTGCTGTGATCTCGTGGATGAACGTGGCCCGACTGGTGCGCGGCGAGTTTCTTGTGCTGCGCGCGAAGGAGTACACGGAAGCGGCCCGCGCCATCGGCGCGTCCGCACCATCGATCATCTTCCGCGAACTGCTGCCGAATTCGCTGGGTCCGATCATCGTCGCGGCATCCCTCGGTATCCCAGCCACGATCCTGACTGAAACAACCTTGTCGTTCCTCGGCTTCGGGATCCAACCGCCGACCGCTTCGTGGGGCAACATGTTGCAAGGCGCATTCGGCGAAATGCGCGATTACGGCGCCTGGTGGGTCGGGGTATTCCCTGGGCTCATGATTGCCCTGACGGTGCTGACGTTCAATTTCCTGGGAGACGGCCTGCGTGATGCTCTCGACCCACGCTCACGCATTGACTAAGACGCGGGAATAGCGCGTTCCGGGGGTACGACGTGCGAGACGGTTCGGTGATCGCGGACATTCAATCTGAGGACACGCCACTGCTACGTGTCGAAAACTTGCAAACGCACTTCTTCGGCGAAGGTGGCGTCGTCCGTGCTGTCGACGACGTGACATTCGATTTGCGGGCCGGCGAGGTGCTTGGCGTCGTTGGCGAATCCGGCAGCGGCAAGAGCGTCACCGCCCTTTCGGTAATGCGCCTGATCGACAGCCCTCCGGGGCGGATCATTGGTGGATCGATCACATTCGACGGTGACGATGTCCTGTCGATGACCTCCAACGAACTGCGCAACCTGCGTGGCAACCAAATCGCCATGATCTTTCAGGAACCTCTCACCAGCCTGAACCCGGTGTTCAGCATTGGCGACCAGATCATGGAACCGTTGATGCTGCATCAGAAGCTCAGTTCGAAGGAAGCGCGTGACCGGGCGACCGAAATGTTGGCCCGCGTCGGCGTCCCGTCGCCTGCTGAGCGCCTGAAGGCATACCCGCACCAGCTCTCCGGTGGTATGCGCCAGCGCGCCATGATCGCGATGGCACTGTCGTGCAACCCCAAGCTCCTGATTGCCGACGAACCAACGACCGCACTCGATGTTTCGATCCAGGCACAGATCCTGGAACTGATGAAAGAGCTCCAGGAGTCGTATGGCTCGGCGATGATGTTCATCACGCACGATCTTGGGGTAGTCAACCAGATGTGCGACCGGGTGAATGTGATGTACGCCGGGCGCATCGTCGAGCAAGGCACCACCGCTCAGATCTTCAGCAGCCCGAAAAACCCCTACACCTGGGGCTTGTTTGATTGCCTGCCACGCATTGACGAACCGCAAGGGATCCGGCTGATCCCAATCGCTGGGCAACCGCCGAACCTCGCGCGGCCACCAAGTGGCTGCAAGTTCCATCCACGCTGCCCATATGCGTTCGAGCGCTGTCGGGTCGAGGAGCCACCGCTGTTCCACATTTCTGACGGACACACCAGCCGGTGCTGGCTCTACGAAGGTGCGGCCGATGGCGCCCGTCATCGCATCGAAGCGCGTCGCGTGGGCGAGATCCAGACACAGCCAGCGCCACGTACACCGATCCTCGAAGTAACAGACCTCCGCAAGCACTTCCCGATCACGCGGGGGGTATTGCAGCGCACCGTCGGCTACGTGAAGGCGGTAGACGGCATCAGTTTCACCCTGCATAAGGGCGAAACGCTTGGCCTGGTTGGCGAATCCGGCTGTGGCAAAAGCACCGCCGGCCGTGTCGTGTTGCGCTTGCTTGACCCCACGTCAGGCAGCGTGATGTTCCACGGCCAAGACCTGGCGAAGCTCGATGCAAAGCAACTGCAGGACATGCGCAAACGCATGCAGATCATCTTTCAAGATCCGTTCTCATCGCTGAACCCGCGCCGGACGGTTGGCTCGATCGTGGGACAGCCGATCCAGCTGCACAAACTGGCGGAGGGGAAAGAAGTCGGCGAACGGGTTGCGGATATCCTCGAGCGGGTCGGACTCAACCCATCTCATGCGGGCCGCTACCCACACGAGTTCAGTGGCGGGCAACGCCAGCGCATTGGCATCGCGCGCGCCATAGCGGCAAACCCGGAGTTCATCGTCGCGGATGAGCCGGTTTCAGCCCTGGACGTGTCGATCCAAGCGCAAATCGTGAACTTGCTGCAAGATCTGCAGCGCGATCTGGGGTTGTCATACATCTTCATCGCACACGATCTCTCAGTCGTGCGCTCGGTGAGTGATCGTGTGGCGGTCATGTACCTCGGGAAGATTGTCGAAATCGGCGACAACCGCGGGGTATACGAGGACCCGCTGCATCCATACACACGTGCCTTGCTCTCGGCTGTACCGAGCGTCGGGGTCGACGAGCGGGGAATCGGACGCAGCTCGCGTATCGTGCTCCAGGGCGACGTGCCGAGCCCGATCAACCCGCCATCAGGTTGTCGGTTCCATACCAGATGCCCGTATGTGTTCGACACCTGCCGGTCGGTTGAACCACTGCTTACCGAGCTCGTTCCTGGTCATGCAGTGGCGTGCCACCTGTACGACAGCCGTTATGCCGGAGGTGCGCCCGATTCTGCTGAACCGCTGAGGCGGCGCCCGCCAACGGTTGAGGCGCCTGCCGGGTAGCGCCGCGCGTCACTTTGCGAGGTGACATTTTTCCCAGTTCCCAGTGGGTGAGCAGTCCGTATCATACGGGGAGATCGATGTGCCCGTGGTGCGTGGAAGGAACACAACATGCAGGTCGAGCCGACTGAAGCGCAATTGCACGGAAGAGGCGTCGAGGCACTGCTGGATTCGCCATATGCTCGCTACCTCGACTTAGAGACCCTTTTTGACATCCAAGTTGCCGAGCGGCCCGGCATCGAGCTTCATCACCCGGAAGAAGTTCTGTTTCGCAGCGTACATATGGCATCCGAGCTGTGGCTGCGGTTGGCCGGTCACGAACTGCAACGGGTAATCGCCGCCACTGGCACGCGACAACTCGCTGCCGCCGTGGCGTTGGCGCGTCGCTGCGTGTCGTCAATCGACCGGGTGATCGAGAACACGCGCATGCTCGAATCGATGGCGGCTGCCGACTACCATATCTACCGGGTCCACTTCGGCGAAGCCAGTGGCTTGCAGTCCCCTGGGTATGCGTATGTCCGCCAGCAAGCGCGGCTCATGGCAGCCGCGCTTGACCGCATCGTCGGCGATGATGACGCATTGTTTGCGTTGTACACGCAGCAACGAGATGATCCGCGTTATGCCCTTTGCCAGGCGTTGCTCGACTTTGACGCCGCGCTCGACCGTTTCCGGGCGCTCCACCTGCAAATCGCGCGTCGTTTCTTGGGGGAACTCACTGCCGGAACAGGCGGCCAAGGAATCGACTACCTGCGACGCAACGTCGGGCAACAGCTCTTCCCTCGGCTTTGGGCAGTTGGCGACCGCATCGCGCGATCTGCCGGAGCAGTGTCGTATGGGTATGGTAACGCGCGAGACGAGTTGGAGCCGCGCAGCCTTCCCTCGTGAACCAGATCACAAGGTTGGAAGGGGACTGATACACTATCCGCTTGGCGTAGTGCTGCATATGCCGGTCGGTGATGGCATGTGCTGGATGCAACTGAGAGTCGTCAAACGACATGAACGTGACCTCGATGCCGCGTGTGCTGACGATCGTCGCGCTCGCGTTGGCAGTCGTCGCAGCCTGCGGCGGCGATGACACCGATCCCACCGCCACTAGCACTGCCCCAGCGCCAACCGCGACAACCGCTTCCGGCGGAGACCTCACACCAATTACTGTTGGCTATGTCCCAGCACTCGTCTTTGCGCCGGTGATGATTGCCCACGACAAGGGCTACTTCGCGGAATACGGTCTCGATGTCACCTTGGAGCCGCTGCCCGGCGGGTCCGACATGGTTGTCCTCACCGCCAACGGCACCTTCGACATCGGCATCGGCGGCGCTGGGCCAGCCTTCTTCAATGCCCAGGAGGATGGGATTGGTCTGCGCGTTATCGGGCCGTTCCATATTGAACGAGCGCCTCAGGCCACGCCGCTCATGGTTAAGAAAGCACGCTTCGATAGTGGCGAGCTGACGACAGCGGGGGACCTGAAGGGCCTGAAAGTGTCGGTCAACGCCCGGGGCGCAACGGAATACTGGCTTGACACCGCGCTGCGCACCGACGGACTAACCATCGAAGACGTCGATCTCCAGACCTTGCCGTTCAGCGACGTCGCGGCCGCGCTTGATTCCGGCGCGATCGACGGCGCGATGCTCGGCGAGCCGCTGGCGACGATGGCCGAACAACAGGGCATTGCGGTGCGCCTCAATGTCAATTTCCCGGCGGATTTCCAACCGACGTTTGTGTGGACGAACGCCGAGTTCGGACGGGACAATGTGGACCTGACAACCGGGTTCATGGCTGGCCTGATGCGCGGTTGTCGTGACCTCCTAGCCGACGACTGGAACAACGCGGAGAACCTTGCGATTATCGAATCGTACACGCGTGTTCCGGCTGATCTGATCAGCACCGCTGCCCGTTCCTATTGCGAGCCAAATGGAGAGATCAACGCGAACAACCTCCTGACGCTGCAGTCCTTTTTCATGGAACGTGGGCTGCTGGACTATTCCGAACCACTCGATGTTGAGACGTTTATTGACCGGACAGTCGCCGCAAATGCGCTCGAACTGATCGGCCGGTACGACGAGAGCCAGTAGACCGCAGCAGGTTGCTGGGTCGCGAAAGCGCCATGCGTGGAAGCAGCGAAGGTAGCGATTGAGAACCTGACGGTCGAGTATCCACTCGGTCAGACGTCTGTGCGTGCCTTGTCTGCGGTGCATCTCGCGCTGCCGCCAGGGGAATTCTGCGCGGTTGTCGGTCCATCCGGGTGTGGCAAGAGCACGCTCCTGCGCGTCGTCGCCGGGTTGCAACCAGCCACACACGGAGCCGTCACGATCCAGCAACAGAACCCGGACACCCCGCTCCAGGCGATGGTGTTTCAGGGGCGTTCCGTCTTCCCTTGGATGACCGTTTTGGACAACGCAGCCTACGGCCTGCGGCAGCGTGGAGTGCCACAGGCCGAGCGTGAAGAGATTGCCGAACGTTGGCTGCGTCTCGTGGGCCTGGGCGATTTCCTGCGCGCCTGGCCACGGCAACTGTCTGAAGGCATGCGGCAACGTGTCGCAATCGTGCGGGCGTTCGCCGTTGATCCAGAGGTTCTTCTCATGGATGAGCCGTTCGGCGCGCTCGACGAGCAGACCCGCCTCGTGCTCCAGGACGAGCTGCTGCGTGTTTGGCAAGCGACCAACAAGACCGTGCTGTTTGTCACCCACAGCATCGACGAAGCGATGATCCTGGCGGACCGCATTATCGTGTTGAGTAGCCGCCCAGGACGGGTCATCGCCGACATTGCAGTGCCATTCCCTCGCCCACGCAGCGTTGAGGCGGTGCGTTCCGATCCGGCGTTTGGAGCGTTATTCCTGCGCATCTGGGGCCTGCTGCGTACCGAAACGAACGACTTGGTAGTGGCGGGATGAGCCTCGCCGCGCGCCGATGGCTGGCGTTTGTCCTGACGTTGTTGGGGCCATTCATGCTCCTGGCGTTGTGGGAGATTGCCTCGCGCGCCGAAGCGATCAACCCGCTCTTCTTCCCACCTCCCACCCAGCTCTGGGAAACGGCGGACCAGCTGATCGCCTCAGGCGAGCTCTGGCAGCACGTGCAAGCGAGCTTGCGGCGGATCCTGCTCGGTTTTGCCGTTGCGGCGGCTCCAGGGGTTGCCTTGGGGCTCATGATGGGGCTGTGGTGGCCGGTAAGGGCACTCCTGAACCCGATTGCCGCGGCGCTCTTCGCTATCCCGAAAATTGCCATCCTGCCACTGGTCATCATCATCTTCGGGATTGGTGAAACGTCGAAAGTCGCGATGGTCGCGATCAGCGTGATCTTCCTCGTGGTCCTCAGCACGATGAGCGCGGTCATGGACGTCGACCAGGCGTACTTCGACGTGGCGCGCAACGCTGGCGCAGGTCCGCTTGAGACGCTGCGCACCGTTGCCTTCCCGGGCGCGTTGCCAGGGATCTTTTCCGGTCTGCGCATCGCGCTGGGGTTTTCATTGCTTGTTATTGTCGGTACGGAGTTTCTGGCCGCCAAGAACGGCATCGGCTACCTGATCTGGAATTCGTATCAGACCTTCTCGATTGAGAAGATGTACATCGGCCTCGTGGTGACGGCACTGCTCGGATGGTTGTTCAATCTGTTGATGGATGAAATAGAGCGGGTGGTGATCCCGTGGCGGTCAGCGCCGGTTGCACTGCCACGCATTCCGTTGCCAGAGCGGGTACATGAGTGGTTCATGGCTACGCGCCCGTTCTCATTTACCGCGTCGATCATCCCGGTGCTGATCGGGACACTCCTTGCCGCCTACGACGGCGCGTTCGACCTGGGCCGTTTCTGCCTCGTCATTGTTGCATCCGTCCTCGTCCATGCCGGCAGTAACCTCGTCAACGACTACTTCGACCATGTCAACGGCGCTGATAAACCAGCCGCGCTGGGCCGAGGTGGCGCAATCCAACGCGGGGTTATTCCGCCGCGTGGGATCCTGGTGTTCGGGCTGGTCTTATTCGCCATCGCGACCGTGATTGGGCTGTGGATCGTCTACATCACCGGCTGGCAAATCCTTTTGTTCGCCGTCCCGAGTCTTCTCGCAGCCTACTTTTACACGGGTGGACCGAAACCCTTGGGGTATATCGCGCTCGGAGAGGTGACCGTATTCTTGTTCATGGGTCCGATGCTCGTTGTCGGCAGCTACTATGTTCAGGCGGAGACGATATCCTGGGCTGCTGCGCTGGCGTCCTTACCGGTCGGACTACTCGTTACGGCGATCCTTCAGGCGAACAACATCCGCGACATCCAGGACGATACCGAGGCTGGAAAGCGGACCCTGGCGACCTTCATCGGGCGCCGCTGGGCCAACCGCGAATACGTTGTGCTTGTGGTTAGCGCGTATCTTGTGCTTGCCGTAATCACGCTCGGGGGGGTGTTGCCGGCGTTGGTGCTCATCGCGTTCGTCACGATACCGCGCGCTATCGAGACTGCGCGAATTGTGCTGCACCGCGACGAAGCACGCCTGCTCAACGCCGCGCTGCGCATGACGGCTGGCTTGCACCTCCGCTTCGGGTTGCTGATGTCGGCCGCACTCTTGCTGACGATCTGGTTCTGACCTAGCGCGAGGCGATCCGAGCGGCACGGGCGATGCGGATCTCCTGGTAGGAGTATTCGTCACCGAGATACTCGCGTACAGCGCGCAGCGAGGCCGTTCCAACCTTGTCGAACGCAGCATCGATCGCCGCCCAACGCTCGGGTGGGACGATGCGCTGTAGATCCAGGTCCTCCCCGGCCAGGATCGCCGCTTCGATCTGTCCCTCAATCGTTGTGGTGGCCAAGCCGCGTTCGATTGCAATCTCGTCGATATCCAACCCCTCGTGGAAGAGGTCGATCGTGGAACGGATCGACGGTGTGATGCGGTTGAGGTTCGGGAGCGACACGTTAGGCCTCTGAGGCATCCGACGCTCGCCTGCTGCGGGCAAGCTGGCCATCCCCAAATGGCGGTCAATGATGTCCAGAAAGACATGGCCAAACGACTCGGCCTTATGTTGACCGATACCGTGGATCGTCAAAAGCGCGTCGTTGGTCCGAGGCAGCGCCGCCGCCATCTCACGCAACGAGCGATCGGAACAGATGACGTAAGGGGGCACACCGCGCTCATCGGCGAGCTGCTTGCGGGCGCTGCGCAGCGCATCGAACAGGCGCGTGTCGTGCTGCACTGGCGCAGTTGGCGTCGCCTCGCGACGGCGTTTCTCGCGCTTCCGGGGCGGCGGCCGCTCGATAATGTCGACCTTCCGTCCATTGAACAGCACCTCGTTACCCAGTTCAGTGATCTGCAGGATGGGGTAATCCTCACCTGCCTGGCGAATGTAGCCCTCTCGCAGGAGCTCGTAGGCCAGATGCTGCCACTCCACCTTCGAGCGGTCGCGTCCGATCCCCCAGGTGGACAACTGGTTGTGGCCGGAGCGCAGGATGCGCTCGTGGGTTTCGCCGCGTAGCACATCGATGATGTAACCGATCCCAAACCGCTCGCGCGTGCGCTTCACGCACGACAGGAACATCTGTGCAGGGATCGTTGCATCCACTCGCGCGCGTGGCGAGCGGCAGACATCGCAACACGGCGCTTGTTGCCCTTCCAGCTCTTCGTCGAAGTAGGCCAAAAGCATCTTCCGCCGGCAGACCGGTTCGCTCGCCCATTCCACCATGTGCTTGAGCTGCTGCTGGGCAACCTCGCGCTCCACCGGCGAACGCTTCTGGTCGATGAAGAACTGTGCCTTGGCCGCATCTGCGTAGGTATAGAACAGGATGCATTCGGCCGGTTCGCCGTCGCGGCCCGCACGGCCACTTTCCTGGTAATACCCTTCGAGGTTTCGTGGCAGATCGTAGTGGATGACGAACCGCACGTCCGGTTTATCGATCCCCATACCGAAGGCAATGGTCGCAACGACAATGCGCGTGTCGTCATTGATGAACGCGTCTTGCCGTTCCTTGCGCTCGCTATTGCTCAGGCCAGCGTGGTACGCGACCGCAGAGATACCGCGGGCAACCAGGCGCCCAGCGACATCCTCGACACCCGCGCGGGACTGGCAGTAGATGATCCCTGAGTCGTCGGGTCGCTCACGGATGTAGGCCACGAGCTGCTCAAAGGCATCCTGCTTCGGGCGCACGTCGTAGAAGAGGTTGGGCCGGTTGAAACTGCGCTGGAAAACCCGCGCCTGCTGCAAGCCCAGTTGATGCCGGATATCGGCTTGCACACGGCGGGTGGCAGTTGCGGTAAATGCACCGATCGTCGACGCTGGGAAAAGTCGCCGCAGGCGGCGTAGTTCACGATACTCAGGCCGAAAATCGTGTCCCCACTCTGAAATGCAGTGCGCTTCGTCGATGGCAAAGAGTGCCGGAGGATTGTGCGCAAGCAACGCGAGGAACGA
>QEUZ01000050.1 GCA_003577355.1 Chloroflexota bacterium
ACGCCCCTTGATCGGACGATGCAATCCGTTGCACGGCTTCTCGTTGCCGGAGTCGACTACCAGCCGATTCCGGTCCCAGAATCGGTCGAGTACAGCCTTACCGCCCCTGACGCCACGCACACGGTCCTCTACGACCTGACGCCGCTGTACAACGAGATTGTCAAGCTCGCGAACGTTGGCGCAGTCTCGGAAGACATCTGGCGCAAGCTCGTCGCGCACGCCTATCTCTGCCAGTGCGACATCGGCGACGGACGCGGGGTCCTGCCGGAATGCCGCGTCTCGCTCGTGTCGGTCCGCCACGGGCAGGGCTTCACCTTGCACGACGAGGTGGTCTTCAGCCACGCGCTGGACCCAGACGCATGATACGCGGTACGGCATCACGCCCCAGCGCGCGCTCCACCGCCTGCGCACTGGGAAGCACAACGGCCAGCCGTGGGGTGCAGTCCCACGCTGGCCACGGTCCACCGGAGTGAACGCGGGCAAGTATCGCCCGCACGAGGAAGGAACACCACAATGCCTGCCGAGTCCATCACGTTACCGCGCACGGGGCGCCGGCGTTAGTGAACGCGCCATCATGGCGACCACGGGGCATAGCAGCGTCGCTATGGTCCGGCGCTACATCCGGGAGGGGTCACTCTTTCGGGAGAATGCGGCCGCGTCGGTCGGGCTGTAGCTGGTTAAGAGCGCCCCCAGTGCCCCGAGGGGGTGCCACTCAGTGCCCGCGTCGGGATGTAACCAGTTGGGGATCTCAAGTCAGGAGCGTCGAGTACAACCACGAGAGGGGGTGGCAATGTTGCGTCGGCTGTTGAAACGACCTAAGAAGAAGGAACCTCCTGTATTCGACCCAGAAGCATGGGGTCGTCTGTTCGACGAGAACGCAGAAGAAAACTTCGACGCGATCATGAAACAGAAATATGGCGATCTTCCCCAGCCACACCCCCAGTTCGAGAAGCTCGCTAACCTGTTCGATCCATCTGGCAACGACCTGGTAGCGCGATCACTCATCCATAAATACCTGAAAGGTGGCTGGTATGCGGTCTCGTCTCAGAGAAATGAGATCGTCTTCCAGCGGAGGAAGGGTATGGAGACTAGTTTCACAGTAGCTCGCTTGGCCTACGAAGCCGCCACTCGAGACCGTATTCTGACCGTCCGAATAACGCGAGACGAGCAGGGCCGAGTGACCACCACTGGTCCGCACTAAAAGCACCGTGGTAGGACATCCTGGCGCACTTGGGAGCCTATCAAACGAGATAGGACTTGACAGGTTTCTATTCGTGGTCGTTAGGATGGTGGCATGGACCGTCGCACTCTCGCGTCGGCGTAGACACAGAAAGACCTAGCACCATGATCGATTCACCTGAGTCCCGGTTGCTCGCATGCGCAGACTGCAGTGCACTGCTGGGGTTCCAGTTCCGAGCCGGCTTCCTCCCACCGTCGCCGATGACGTGGCAGCGTGACGCGCTAACCGGCGACTGGTTAACCACGTGTAGGGCCTGCCGATCGGTCGCCATCGCGCCGGACTGGCCGCCGACTAATCCCTACGTAGAGGTGTTCAGGGCGCGCGGTTACTAACAGTAGCACTAGGTGCGTAACTGCTCACGGCGCTGGACCTCGCGCCGGAGTCGATCGACTAGCCCAGCCTGAAGCCCGCCGAAGAGGACGCCCCGGCCATGCGGTCGGGGTGTTCTCTTGCCCGCAGGACGCGTGCGTAGAGCGCAGGAGCGTTACCACGGTAACGGTTTCGGCGGATGCCCTTCGCCCACGCGACGCGCTGTAGTCGCCGTAGAGCGTTTGAGAGGTGCGGGGATACCTCTCGCGTCCTGCGGCCCAGCAGCGTGGCCTACAGCGCGTCCTACAGCGCATGTCGCTATCGTGATAGGCGCATGACCGGCGCATACTGCCAGTAGTCGACCAACACCTTTGGCTGTGGCAGGACCACCGCATGTTCGGAATACGCCACGTCGAGCAGGTCCCACGGTGGCGGCACGTGCCCGTGGTACGTTTGGTAGAGCCACTCCGCGAACGGCACCCCCCCCATCGGTGCGCGTGCTCCAGCTAGACGCGAGAAACTCGTCGCGCAGCTCGGCGTAGTCGCTCACGAACGCTTCCCACGTCTGCCAGCGGCTCCCGAGCACGCCCGGTCGCCAGCCAGTCGCCAGCCGGTGAATGTCAGCCAGGTCGAGCGTATCCAGTGTCAGAATGAACCGCCTTCGCGTCGACCTGCGGCGTGTTGTTGGCATTTCAGCCTCTTTTCTAGCGGCCCGGTGGCCGCCCTGGCGCGTCCCGGACCGGCTCCAGGTCGAGGTTCAGCGCCCGCAACGCGGCCAGCATCTGCGCCCGCGCATCGCGTTCAATCACACAGGCAGGATGCGGCTTGCGCTGCCCAAAGCGGTCCAGCGTGACGATGCCGTCCCTCCCGATTTCGGCTTGCGCATCGCGCATCCGGTCGAACGCTTCCAGCGCCGCCAGGAGCAATAGTAGGCCAGCCTCGTCCGTGATGTCGTACTCGCTTACCAGTCGCCGCCACCAGCGGCGCGCCTCGGCGCTCAGGTGTTTCGGTGGCGCGGGACTTTTCATACGTCCTCCTCAGTTTCGCGAAAAGTTGGTTGGCCCGCGGGTCTCCGGCGGCCTCGGCTCCGAACTTTTCGACCACCCCTCCCCCGTCGCTCGCGTCGTTGGCGCGGGTCGAGCGGCTCACCACGTCGTCCGGTCGTGACGATGGGTGCGCCGCTCGGTTCTTGGCTACGGCAGGTCCAGCTCGTGCCTGAGCTTGCAGTAGCGCCGCTGGTAGTCGCCTCTCGGCGCGCTGCGCCCGAAAGATCGCCGCAGCTCTTCGTACCGCTGCTGGCGTGACTGGGTGATGCGTACCTGCCCGGTGACCGGATCAATCGAGCGGCTGAAGCAACGTCCGCTGATGCCGGCACGCTTCGCCTGCGCGAATGCTTCAGCGGCCACGAGCGAGCGCCCCCCGCTGCTGTATTCAACTAATGACATAGAGCGCCTCTTTCTGCTCGTGAGAAACCTCTGCACCCTCATTGAGCGCAGCGCCCGCCTCGGCGATCTGTCGCAACTGGTCGCTCGTCATCGCCGGGTCCGCGCAGGCGGCTTCCGCCGCGTCCAGCCAGCGGCGCAGGTTCGCGATCCGCGTGAGTCGGCGCGCGTCGATCACGTCGGTTGGCCGGACGCGCTGTGACAGCGTGCGCCGTGCCGCCAGTATCTCGCGGGTGAGTTCTGGCGGCACGGCGCGCTCCAGCGACTCTTGGAACGCGCGCTGTGTCGCAGACATCGCGCTCTTGAGCTGGCCGGCTGTTTCCGAGAGGCGGCGCATACGCGCTTCGGTCTCGCGGAACTCCAGGACCGGCTTGGCGATCGCGGCGTATTCGGCTTCAAGCCGCGCGATCTGCGCGCGTAGGTCGGCCTGGCGCGCCTCGTGCTGCGAGATGAGTTCAGCTCTGGGGTCTGTTGCCATCGGTTTGCTCCTGTCTCGTTGTCGTCGAACTGTCTCGTTGTCCGCTGGCCGTCCCCGGTCCGTCGCGTGGCCGGCAGACGGGACATTGCTTCCAGGCGCCGACCCGAATCTCGGCAGCCGATGGCTCCCAGACGTGTCCACAGCGCGCGCATTCCACGGTCACGGCTCACCCCCCGAGCAACCGGCGCAGGTCATCCAGCCGCAGCACGCACACGGCTTCGTCGTACCGCTGGCCCGACTGGTGCAACACGACAACTGGCAGCTTGCCGTCACGCGCTGCCGCCTCGGCCTGGGACATCGCGTCGTGAAGCCATGCCGGCAACGATTGCCGGCGCTTCACTTCGATGGACAACCGCTCGTGCTCCACGTCTGGCGCGTCGCCACGACCACGCCCTGAGACTGGCAAGCGCTGGCCGCCGAGCAGTTCGGCGACACGACGTTCTGTGCGTTTCCATGCCGCGTTGCTCACCCGTCGCCTCCAGCCGCCTGGGCAGTTCCAGCCAACGTGTCCCAGGCCTCCAGACACGTTGCGCAGTACCAGTCCTCATGGTCTGCCAGCGGCTCACCACAGCCGCGACAGTGCCCGTAATCATCCGCCTCAGCGTGTTGTGTCGTATCCCCCTCTGCACACCTGCACACCTGCACACCCCCCGCCGTTTCCGCGTCTGCATGCGGATTCGGGTGTGCACTGCCATCTGCACACCCTGCGCACACCCCAACGGCTGTGCAGGGGGTGTGCACAGCCGTCTGCACAGCCGTTTCCGCGTCTGCATGGGCAGAACGGGCAGGGTGTGCAGGTGTGCAGGTGTGTTCGGGGGGATATACCGCACGCACATCTTCAACCGCCGGCAGGATCACCAGCTCGTCCGGCAGCGGGTCGCCGGTTACATACCGCGCTGGCCGGCCTCGCTTGTCCTCGATGTTCTTGACGTACCCTCGGTCCGCCGCCGCAGTCAGCCGCCGCGATGCCGCGCTGCGGTCCAGCCGCAGGACGCGGGCAATGGCCGCAATCGGCACGCCGGCCTCGTGCTCATCGGCGAGTCGCCGTACTGCCGTGACGGTCTCGCGCATCGTCGCTGGCACGGTTGCCTCCACCCCTTCGGCGATAACATCGGCCACCAGTTCGCGCACCGCGGCGTAATCGTCCAGCGTGGCGATGATCGCGCCGTCCACGTCCCGGACACGGGTCGCCTGGTGCAGGAGCGCGTGTGCGCGAATCAGGTTCAGGAGTGCCCCCATGTCGCGCCGCAAGCGCACCGCGATAGGCGGCACGAGTCCTGCGAGGGCGCCCGCGTAGGGAATTGCCACACGGTTGTCGCTGGCCGTCAGCCAGGCGTCCAGCGCATGCCACGGGGTGAAGTCCGCCGCGTCGGTGCGCTCACTGGCGAGCGCCGCGAACACCGCCCGCGTCTGGTCAGGGGTGTCGTCCACCACGACAGACAGCAGCCGCGTCTCGTTCTCAGGGTGTAGCCGCGTCGCCGTCGTGGTGACAATCAGCCCGGTCGGCCCCTCGCGTTCGATCAGCCGCGCCCGCATGCCCTCGCTGGTCTTCTCTACCGTCTCATAGCGGATGCGGTGTTCTGAGAGCAGCGAACGCATCAGGTAGCTGGCGAAGTCGCCGGTCAATCCGGCAGCTTCGTAGATCACCAGCATGCGGTGCGCGAGCGGCTCCTCGCTGTAGGCGAGCGCCCGTTCGCTCATGGCCGAAAGCGCGTAGTACGCATCCGGTCGCACGTAGTCGAGCACGCGCTCTACCGTGTACGACTTCCCGCCCGACGACGGCCCCTTCACGGCCACCGACACTGGGTAGCCCGGCGCAACGTTCAGCCGTGACGCGACGCACAGGAACAGCAGCTTCACCAGCCGCGTCTCGCCAGCGAAGCCAGCGCCTGCGATGGAACCGGCCAGCGCATCGAGGATGCGTGATTGTTGCGCTAGGTGCGCGCAGCCGTCCCACGCGGCACGCCGCACCTGCTCCTGGTCGCTGGCATCGAGCTGGTCGGTTCCATCGCAGGCGCTGCCACTGCGGCATGCGTCTTCGAGGGCAACCAGCAAAGGATCGTCGAGCGTGACGGACTTCTCCGCCAGCCGCGCGAGGACGTGGCGTCTGGCCGTTTCGCTGGTCAGGTTCGTGGTTGAGCGGTACACGATCCCGTCATCACGGCGCACGGTCAACGTTGCACGGACCGCGCCCCGGTCGAGGTGTGGGGAGTCCGCCTCAAGACTGATCGCGCCGTTCGCCAGAATCCAGCCAGTGCGGGTTGCTTGCACGACGTATTCAGCCATCACGCTACCCGCGCCTTGTGAGCGTGACGCGGCCCCCGACGATTCGGAACCGGCTTCTCCAGCGGCACACCATAACGTGCGCTCAGATACTCGACCGCCTGCCGGAAGCTGAACGCGCCGCGCTGGACCAGCAGTACCCAGTCGATGACATCGCCGAAGCCGCAACCGGCCCAGCAGCGCCAGCGCAATTCGCCAGGCCAGACGGTCAGCGACGGGTCGTGATCGTCGTGGAACGGGCATACGCCGACCAGCGCCCGACCACGTGGCCGTAGGTTCGTCAGCAGCTCAACTTCTGCCACGAGGTCGACCTGTTGGAGCAGCTCATCGAGGAACTGGCGCGAGTGCCCGAATGTTTCCGGTTGCCGGCGTAGTCCGTTGGTCGAGCGCCAGCGCAACTCGTCATCCACGGCGCGAACGTAGCTGGCGTTCAGGACGCGCGACGCCTGGGTAGCCGCTGCCGGCCACTCGCCGGCTTCAGCGTCGGCCCGTTCGAGCAGCCACGCGGCATCAGCGCGTGTTGCCCGCAATGCGTCGTCCGTCATCAACCGGCAGAGCCGCCGATGCACGCGCACGACGTTATCGTCAAGTGGGAAGTGTGCTACCATCGAGGTGTCCGTTCAGCGCCGCCGAGTCGCCACCACCAGCCGCCAGCCGGTGGCCTCGGCACGTCTTCACGCGGCCTGGTCGGCCTCTTCTCGGTCGTTGGGTTGCGGTCCTGGGCTACGTGGTTGCAGCAGACGACGCCAAAGCGCGTCCCACTGTTGCCGGCGCTCGGGGTCGAGCCGCTCGCGGATGCTTGCGGACGCAGGGGTGAGCCGCTTCACGACTCCCGCTCCGGCCCAGCTTCGCGATCCTGCGGGGTCGGGCTGAGGTAGCCGGCGGACCGCAGAGCGTCGACAACGGCGCGCCGCGCCTGCTGGTCAATCGGGCGAAACTCGGCATCGGACAATCGGCTGAGTGCCCGATACTCTTCAGGGCTGAGGGGGATTCGCACCCGTTCCATAGTGCACCTCCAGGCGTGCTGATTCGATCAGCCCTAGCCTAGAGCGGGTGCCAGTTCCCGATTCAAGTTCCCGATGGTTCCCGAAACTTCCCGAAAGTCCCCGATTATCGGGAACCCCTGGCAGGAAGATAGGGTGCGAGTCGCGGGTGTTCACTCGCCCACTTGTGGCGCAGGTTCGTAACCGTCTTCGGTGATCGGTCCACAAACGCTGCGATGTCCTTGACAAACTCGCCGCGATGCCACCGCCGGACGATCTCCTTGTGGCTTTCGCTGAAGCCGAGGTCCGCCAGGATCGCTTCGAGTGCGAGATCATCCGCGCCATGCGGTGCGCTGGGCAGTTCGCCGGCGACTGGCGCGGCCTCCGGCCAGGTGCGTTGCATGCGCGCCACCAGTTCCGCCACGTAGCCGCGCACCAGCGGTTCCCGGCAGGTGATCGTCACTTCGATACGGTCGGCAGCGAGTGGCAGAACGTTGAAGGCCACGGGGTGATAGAACGCGCCGTGTGCCGTGGCCGGTGGCGAGTACCGCTCGCGTGTCTCCCCTGTCTTCGGGTCTGTGCGGGAGTGCAGCGCATACGCGAGTAGTCCCAGATTGATCGGTTGCGGTCCGCCCAGAGTCACCCGCTCGGATGGCAGCAGGACATAGCGCCCGCCGGCGACGGTTGGGAAGTCGTTCCCGTCCAGGTCGCGGGCAGTTTCGCGGTGCAGCCAGTCTGCGAAGAATTGCGGCGTCGTGTTGAGCGTCAACGGTCCGGTAGGTATGATGCCCATCGCGCCCGGCTCTCATTCAGTCGTTCGCCATTCGCCCGCGCTGCTGGCACAGCCGGGCGATTCCATTGTACGAACGCGCCTAATCGGCAGCGAGAAGTTGATCGTCGGACCAGCGCAGAATGAGCGGAATATTGTTCAGGTCGTCTCGTTGCTGTGACAATCGTAGCAGGCGCGCCTGGCAAGCTCCTCGGTTCGAGCGTTATTCCAGGCGACCGGCTGCCTCACCGGTGGGTTGGTATGGTCGCGCCCATATGGGACGAGCTGGATCGCCAGCAGGACCACGACGAACACGATACCCGTCCAGCGGAGCAACCGCAGCCAGTCGATGCGACGCCGCCCCGAAGTGCGCACTGCTGCACCCGTTTCTTCAGTCATTCCCGTGCCTTCTCGCACCCTTATGCCGTTCCCGCTAGGTCATCGCGGATGCGCTCGAACTCCTCACGGGTAATCTCGCCGGAGGCGTAGCGCCGGCGCGCGATCGTGAGCGCATCGTCGCGTTCGACTGGTCCGCGCTGCGGACGTATGACGCTGACCAGGAGCCAGACAATCGAAGCCCAGAACAGGATCCAGAACACTGCGCCGAAGAGCATCCACCAACCCATGCCATCATGTGCGTGCCACATTGTGTCCTCCTTTCGCTGGCTCGCAATCTGACGTAGCAGGCGTCAGATATACGTCATCGCAGTAGCGCCACCCATTGCAATTTCATACCAATTCGCCTGCTTCGGTTACAGCGCGCTGTTCGAGAGAGCAGGCAACATCGTATCTCCTGAGGAGCCAGCGACTTTCCATACGTGCCATGTCGCACTGGGTGAAAGGAACGACGGCATGAATACCTTGAGCAGAAACGGCGTCTTGCGCAGTGGTGGTCAAGTCTCGCAGGCGCAGCTGGGGCCGAACCGCGCGGCGTTTGTCCTCGCAGCAGCGGAGACGGGTGGGACGTTCTCGCTGACCGAGTTCGTCATGGCGCCGCCGCCCGCTCCAGGCCCACCGTTACACAGGCACGAGGATGCGGACGAAACGGTCTACGTGCTGGAGGGCGCGCTCGACATGACCATTGGTGAGCGCACGCTCAGCGCTGCGCCGGGTGCGGTCATGTTCGTCCCACGCGGCGCCCTGCATGGGATCAGCAACCCTGGTCCGGGTGCTACCCGGATGCTCGTGATCCTGACCCCGCCGGGCTTCGAAGGGTTCTGGCGCGAGATGAGCGCACTCCTGGCCGGAGATGGCGCCCCGCCAAGCCCCGAGATGGTCTTGGCGCTGCAGCGGAAGTACCACATGGCGACAGCCGGCCAGGCCCGCCGGTTCGACCCACCCGTCGCCGAGCACTACCTGTGAGGTGCGCTGCGGAGGATGATGCACTCCACCAGCAACTGGCGCCTGAACCAGGACACCTACTGCGGTTGCTCCTGCGCTGCACCAGCAGCGATGCGTTGCGCATCAGCGCTTTGCAGCACGGACCACGCATCATGCATGACTCACCCCCCAGATATCCCCGAGCGTATAGCCTTCGGGGAAGGGGTCAGTGGGGTCGAGGACATACTGGGCGAGGCCGGTGATCCAGGCTTGGCCACTGATGGTGGGGACGACGGCGCGGTAGGGGCCGACCTGGGTTTCTTCGACCAGGCGGCCGGTGAAGACGGTGCCGAGGATGCCTTCGTGGCGGTAGTCGGTGTGCAGGCCGAGCAGGCCCTTGGCGTGCAGCACCGCCATGCGGGCGCAGGTGCCGGTGCCGCAGGGAGAGCGGTCAATCGCGCCGGTGAACGATTCCGGGCGGTTCCAGTCGACCGCGCCGGTTGAGACGATCACCGCGTTCTTGCGGTCGGCATCCGGCCGGCTGGGCGGTGCGGAGAGCTGGGCGATGGTGACGCCAGCGATCCCTGGGTTTTCCGGGTGGACCACCGGCAGTTGCTCGCGGGTGGCTGTCTTGATCATTTCCCCCAGCCGCACGATGTCCTTACCCTCGTCGGGGGTCAGTCGCAGGCCGACCTGTGCGGCATCAGCGATCACATAGAACATGCCGCCGTAGGCAACATCGACCGTGACGGGGCCGATCCCCGGCGCCTCGACGACGCGGTCGAGATGCACGGCGAAGGCCGGTACATTGCGGAAGGTGACCTGGGTGACCTTACCGTTGGCACAGGTGGCGCGGATGCCGACCAACCCCGCCGGGGCCTCCAGCGTCAGTTCCGTCACCGGCTCGGTCATCGGCAGCATGCCGGTTTCCAGAAGGGCGGTGACGACGCAGATGGTGTTCGTGCCGGACATCGGCGGGTATTCGACCTGCTCCATGATGACGAAGCCGGCGTCGGCGGCGGGGTCGGTGGGCGGCAGGATCAGGTTACAGTTGGCGGCAGGGTAGCCGCGCGGCTCGCGCAGCATGCGCTTGCGCAGCGCATCGCCGTGCGTTTCCAGCCAAGTCTTCTTCGCGAACATCGTGTCGCCGGGCACATCGAGCACCCCACCAACGATCACCCGCCCCGGTTCACCCTCGGCGTGCAGGTCGATGGCAGTGACCATGTTCGAGACACGCATTGTGTCGTTCCCTTCCACCCGTTCGGCCGCGCAGCAACGCATCCTTCAGAAGTATCAGGACGTAGGGGCTTCCCCAACGTCCCGTTCCCCGGGGCACTACGTCTCCGGCGGCAACGGCTGCGGCAAGGCGACATCGTCGCCGGCCAGGATCGCCCAGGGGACGCTGGCCATCCAACGCGCGTAGTCTTCGCCGGCAAGCTCGGCGGCCCGCAGGTGCGCCGCGCGGATCACCGGCTGGCGCCAGCCGGCCGCGTGGGCATCGCTGGCGATCAGGTGTGCCAGCCGCTTGGCCAGCAACGACTCCGCCGCCTTCTGGGCCAGCAGCCCATTCTCCCCGAAGAGCGACCCGGCGTTGAGCTGCACCGGGATGCCACGCGCAGCGATCGCTTCCATCAGGCGTGGCGCGCGCTGCACCATCGGGTAGCGCTCGGCGTGGGCCAGCACCGGGCGCAAGCCACCGGCCTGCAGGCGGTCCAGCGCCTTCTCCACCAGCTCGAACGGCCACTCGTCCCCGAGGTAGAGCTCGATCAGCACCCAGGTCGTGCCGTTGAGGGTCACCAGCTCGCCATTGGCGTACTGCTCGACCAGCCGCGAGGTGATGCGCGCCTCGCTGCCGGGCAGCACGTCCACCCGTACACCCGCAGCCGCGGCCTGCTCCCGCAACAGCTCCACCCCACGCAGAATATCGGCAGCCCGCGCGTGGTGCGAGTGCGGGGTGGCAACAACGGTGGTGGTGCCGTCGGCCTCGGCGGCACGCAGCATCCTCAGGGCCATTTCGTCGGTGCTCGCGCCGTCGTCGAGCCGCGGGACGACATGGGTATGCAGGTCGGCCAGCGGCAATTCGGCGAATGGCAGCGCTTCGTGAGCGTCATCACACATAGCCGCTGAGTCTGCCACAGATTGGGCAGGAGACGTTGGGTATCATGGCACGCTGCCGCGGTGTCGCACCCTGCGGCGTGGCATGGCGCTCGCATGGTGCGTGGTAGCGCTCGATGCGCTGCCGACCGCGCGGCGCACATCACCACTCGCTCTATCATGGTGGTCCGCCTGCGGCATGTGCAGTGTGCCGCATAACGGAGAGGAAGCGCTGCGCCGTGGAGACCGTCGAGCTGCTGCAGACCCTGTGCGATGCGTTCGGGCCATCCGGGTTCGAGGAGGAGGTCGCTGAGACGCTCCAGCGCCTGATTGCGCCGTATGTCGACGAGATGCGCGTCGATGCCCTCGGGAACCTGATCGCAATACGGCGGGGAACCGGCGACACCACCCTGATGCTCGATGCCCACACGGATGAGATCGGCTTCATCATCAGCTACATCGAAGAGAACGGCTTTCTGCGCTTCACCCAGACCAGTGGTTGGGATGCACGGATCGTCCCTTCGCACGCGCTGACGATCCGCAGCGACCACGGGACGTTCGTCAAGGGCTACATCGGCACGCCGCCACCGCATATCCTGCGACCGGAGGACCGCGACAAGCCATACAAGCTGGAGGACCTGTTCGTCGACATCGGGGTAGACAGCGCCGAGGCGGTGGCAGCGCTGGGGGTGCGCGTCGGCTCGCCGGCGGTCATCGCCTATCCGTTCGAGCAGCTCAACGAGCAGGTCGTGATGGCGCGGGCAATCGATGACCGCGCCGGCTGCGCCGTGATCGTCAAGACGCTGGAGGCGCTGGCTGGGCAGGAACTGGAAGCGACGGTCGTCGCCTGCTTCTCGGTCCAGGAGGAGGTAGGGCTGCGCGGGGCGACCACCGCCGCCTACCAGATCGAACCGGATATCGCGCTGGTGCTGGAGACGACTGTCGCTGCCGATTACCCCGGCATCGAACCACAGCGCCGGCCAACCCGCTTCGGCCATGGGCCAGCGGTCGTCGTCATGGACAACTCGATGATCACCCGCGGCGCCACGGTGCGCGCCATCACCGAGCTGGCCGACGAGCACCTGGTCCCCTGGCAGTACCGTATCCCCTACGGGGGCGGCACCAACGCTGGCGCGATCCATCGCAGCCGGGGCGGGGTGCAAACCGGGGTTGTCTCGATACCGGTGCGCTACTTCCACTCCCCCTACGCGCTGATGCGCCTGGACGACTTCGAGAACACCGTGCGCCTGGTCACCGAGTTCACGCGCCACTGCCCGGGACTAGCCAGACGGTAAGTCAGGCGCCCGGCCACTGACGCTGGGCGCCCGCTCGCGTGCAGCGCGCGTTGGAGGAAGAACCGCATCTCCGCCGCCATCCGGCCGCAAACCCTCTCCGTCTCACACTGGATATGGGTCGGAGGCATCCCAGAGTGCGCGGTACGGTGGCCGCGGCCCGTGAGGGTGGCGAAGTGACCTCGACTCTCCACAAGATGATGACACCAGCGCAACATTGTTGGTTTATGATGGTTTTGCCGGGTCGTGGCGTCGATACGATACTCGCAGCGGTTGGTCGTATCGGAAACGCGCAATGAAAGGGGCCACTGTTATGCGCGCACTGATCATCGCACGAGGGACAAGCGCACCCCCGCCCGAGCGGATGGTTATGATCGCCGATGCGTTCAAGGCATGGCGCGAGCAGCACCGCGACCGGATGGAGGAGTTTTCGTGGTTCCCGACCGGCAACAGTGGGTGCGCCATTGTCAACGTCGCGCACGAGGCTGAGATCCTCCAGATCACATCCTCCTACCCGCTTACCCCCTATAGCGATATGGAGGTGCAACTGCTGATCGACGGCGACGCGGCGCTGGACGCCTGGCATGCCATGATCCATGAGCGCGCCGGAGGGTAATCGCCAGATGCAGGTGAGACAGCGCAACGCTCAAGCCGGCGGGTTCCGCTGGTGAGCTCCGCAACATGACGGCTTCCGTTGATCCGCTGATAGCCAGCCTGCAACGACAGCGACGGAGCAGTCTGCCACGACCCTGGCTATTTACGCGCCAGGCAACGCCGCGAGTACATTGCCTGGGGCGCCCGGTCCACAACGCTCTCCACGCCAGATGGCGCCTGAGGCCGCGCCGGTCTTCGCCGGTACGCCGCAGGTCCACTGCGTCGAGGAGAAACCGGCGAGTTGCGGGTTCGTGATGAACGGGAGGGACGACCATGCACGCGCGCATCATCCGCACGCAGATCCGTGGAGGCAAGGTGGAGGAGGCGATCCAGCTCTTCAGGAGCGATGTGTTGCCGGCAGCTGGTGAGCAACCGGAACTGGGGACGATCGCCTTGCTCGCCGACCGGACAACCGGCCGGGGCCTGACGATGGCGCTCTGGGAGAGCGAGCAGGCCATGAATGCCGCCCAGGAGAGCGGCTGGACACAGCAGCAGCTCGGGCGGTTCGCCAGCATGCTCGCGGCAGCGCCAGCGATCGAAACATACGAGGTGAGCGTGCGCGAGCGGCCCACCTCCGACGCGATCACGCACGCGCGCGTCGTCAGCGTGCGGATCAAGCCGGACATGTACGATGAGGCTATCGCGCTCTACCGCGATGCGGTCATGCCTGCCGCGCGCCAGCAGCCGGGGTTCCTCGGGGCGGTCCTGCTGACCGACCGCGCTACCGGAACGGGGCTCTCGATCACCGCCTGGGCCTCCGAGGCAGCGCTGCACGCCAGCGACGCGAGCGGGTACTTCCAGTCGCAGTTGCAGCAGTTCGGGGCGATGTTTGCCGCGCCGCCGGTGGTCGAGACCTACGAAGTCGCCGCGGTGCGGCTCGGAGCCTAGTGGAGTAACCAGTGACCAGTGACCAGTGGTGTGACCGTCCTATTTTGAAGGACGAGTGTTCCAACCACCGACCACGGTCGGGTCAGGGTGGCTCGCTTCGTCAGAACAGAGCGCTTGCGAGGTCACGCGAGTGCTTCGGACGCAGTCGAACGAACCCCTGGTCACTGGTCACTGGTCACTCGTCACTCATCACTCGTCACTCATCACGCTGGCGTGCGGCGTGGTGGAGCTGGCGCACCCGCTGGCGATGCCTTCGACCGAGCGCAGCACCGGCATCGCCTTCACCAACGGTAGTGCAGACAGGTGCAGCAGCAGCTGTCTGTGCGTGTCTGCGTCCCCATGCTGCCGCCACCTGTTGACCACGCGGCAGAGTGCCAGTACGATAGCACGCATGGATACTAAAATAGAACAGGCATCGACCCTGGTACATGCGCTTAGCCGCAACGTGCGGCGGCTACGGGCGGAACGCGGGCTGTCGCTGAACGACCTGGCGGCGCGCTCCGGGGTGGCCAAGGCGACGATCACCAACCTGGAGGCCGGCAAGGGCAACCCCACGGTCGAGACGCTATGCGCCCTCTCGGTGGCGTTGAACGTCTCCTACGGCGCGCTGCTGGCTGAGGCTGAGCCGGACATCTACCGCATCGTGCGGGCCGACGAAGGCGCCGTCGTCATCGGCGAGCCGGGCGACCCGCGCTCCGCCAGCGCGACTGAGGGGGTGCGGCTGCTCGACCGGATCAGCCGGCGGGCGACGGTCGAGATCTACGAGCTGACGTTCCCAGCCGGCAGCCGGCGCGACGCCGCGCCGCACAACCCCGGCGTGATCGAGCATATCCTGGTGACCGAGGGGCGTTTGCTGGTCGGCCCGCTCGAACAGATGGCGGAGCTAGATACCGGCGACCTGATCCGTTTCCCCGGCGACCTGCCCCACCGCTACGTCGCGCTGGATGGCCCGGCCCGCGCCACCCTGGTCATGGATTACCCGGCCGAGCTGTCGGATGGGCTGGCGCTCTCCGTGCCGCTCGACGTATTGCTGAACCGCGCATGAACCGCGAGCGGGTGGCAGCGACGATGCACACTCCGGCGCGGCGGGCGGCCGGGCGGGTGCTGATCGCACTGGAGCGCGTCAGTAAAGGGCCAGTGTTCGGCTGCACGATGTGCGGCCAGTGCGTGCTGCACTCCACTGGCCTGACCTGCCCGATGACCTGCCCCAAGAACCTGCGCAACGGCCCCTGCGGCGGGGTGCGCGCCGACGGCGGCTGCGAGGTCGTGCCAACGATGCGCTGCGTCTGG
>QEUZ01000497.1 GCA_003577355.1 Chloroflexota bacterium
GGCGCCTATTGCTGGAACGGGCAATCGGGCAGTTCGGCGAGCATCCACGACCCGTCGGCCTGACGCTCGAAGGTCCAGACGCGCTCGCTGGTGCTCGTCTTCCCGTCAGCAGATGTCAACTGTAGCGTGACCGTCACTGTGGCGGTATCGCCATCGATCGTTACCTGGCGACCCAGCACCTCAACGGTCGCTCCCTCGGGGATGCAGGTCTGGAGTTGATCAAGTTCCTGGTCACGGACGCGTTGCCGAAGCTGGTCGCCGGTCAGATCACGTAGCCGGTCACGATCGCGCTGCTGGAGGACAAGCACAACAGCATCAACCGCCTCCTCAACCGCACCAGTATCAGCCTCGGTAGCGTCAGTCGGAACGGACTGCTCAACCGTCGTCGCTGTTGGGGCTACCTGCGTCTGACCCACAGTGGTTGCTGTGGCCCCATTATCATCATCTCCACCACACGCGGCCAGCGCGAGACTCCCGATAAGCAGAATCACTCCGAGCGCGGTCATCACGGGTCGTCGCATGTCCTGACTCCTTTCATTTCATCCACATGTCCAAACACGTGTCGGCGTGACAACAGCGCATCGGCGTTGCACGCAACGTAACAATGCCGTGACGCATGATCCGCGGAGGTAGCGGCGTGCGAAGCGCGACTGTGTAGGCTTGGCGAACCGCTGCCTCGCCCCCGCGCGGCAACACCTTCACAGTCCCCAGTGGGATGCCAGGACGGTACAGGCCGACCAATGCAGCCGACGATGTGTCGCGCATATGTCACGCGCTCAGACGTGCGTAGACGACCCTGTCGCGCTGTTGCTCCTATGCTGCTGGCGGAGTGCTGTCGTGTACTGGGTTGTGGCTGTGAGAATCGAGGTTGCGTCATGCCTGAACAGGTAATCGAGTTATCTGCCAGGTCAACTATCCGTGTTTCCTCAACCCGCGTTACCGTCGAGTCATCGAGCGTGACGCGGGCGATCACTGGGTTATCGTTGATCATTGGCGCACTCGCGCTGGTTGCCGCTGGCGCCGGGCTGTTCTGGACCCAGGGGAGCGCTCCGGCAACGTTTGTGACGGTGCGCGGGGAGACGATCGACCTGTACGCGCGCGGGTTGTACGCGTTCGATTCCGCCTTCAAAGGCGCGGGGAACAGAGGGACCGATCTGGTGACGCTGGCGCTGGCGTTGCCGTTGCTGCTGGTGTCGCTTGTGTTGTTCCGCAGGGGCAGGCTGCGCGGGAGATTGTTGCTGACCGGCACGCTGTTCTACTTCCTCTATGTCTACGCCAGCGTTGCCCTGAGCACCGCCTACAACGACCTGTTCCTGGTGTACATTGCCCTGTTCTCCGCCAGCCTGTTCGCATTCATCCTGGCGTTTGCGGCCACGGACACGCAGGAGCTGGCCCAACGTATGTCGCCTGCCATGCCGCGCCGTGGCCCCGGAATCTTCATGCTGGCCAGCGGCCTGGTGACGCTAGTGATGTGGTTGACGCCACTGGTTGGCGCGGTCATAGACGGTACGCCGCCCGGCCAACTGGCTACCTCGACGGTCTTAGTCACCGATGTGCTTGACCTCGGGTTCATCGTGCCTGCGCTGCTCCTGAGCGGCTTGCTGATCCTGCGCGGTCAGCCACTGGGCTACCTGATAGCGCTCTCGCTGCTTGTGCTCGAGGTGATGTTGGCCCCGGCGATCGCGGCACAGACGGCGTTCCAGGTCGAAGCGAATGTGGAATTTACAACGGGAGCGATCGTCGGGCCGATCGCCGGGTTCGTCGTGCTGGCGCTGGTTGCGCTCTGGGTACTGGTGACGCTGCTGCGGAACATCAGCGAGACGCCTCGCCGATGAGCGCCTGACACGTCGTTACCGATCACCCCTCGATTCGGCGATACTGCCTCCCGTAGAGGTGATGCCAAGCGGAGGGGTCGTCACGGTGGGGTTCGAGTTCATCCAGACGGTCGAGCAGCTCCGCGCCCGGCGCAACCTGAAGTGGTCGGCCTACCCGGAGGATGTCCTGCCGG
>QEUZ01000498.1 GCA_003577355.1 Chloroflexota bacterium
AGCCCAAACGCTGCCAATAGCCCGACACCGATCAGCGGCCCGAGCGCGAACCCAATCGTGCCGCCCACTGCGTACAGCGACATTGCTGCGTTGCGTTGCTGCGGGACAATGACAGCGTTGGCGTTGAGTGCGCCGAACGGATGGAACGCACCTGACCCGAGGCCGGCCGCACCGGCAAGCACGACCATCAGCGGAAACGTCGGCGCGAACGCAATGGCGGCATACGTGCAGGCTGTCCAGATCAGCGCCGCCCCAGTGAGCCGGGTGCCATAGCGATCGGCCAGCCAGCCAAAGAACGGTTGCGAAATCGACCCTACCCCGCTGTAGGCAAGCGCAAGCAACCCGACGGTCTTCAGGTTCAGGTCGAAACGCCCGGCCAAAACTGGAAAGAGCACCGGCAGGAGGCCGGAATACAGGTCGATCGTGCAGTGGCCCAGGAACAGCGTGATGAGCGGCCGATTGCGAAAGATGCTGCGCGTTGCCTGCGCAGCCGGTTCAGTCGCCTCCATTGGACTCCGCCATGACGGCTGGGCCGCTCATCTTCAGGCGGCCAAACAGTGTTGTCCCCATGCCCGGATGCTCCAACCACCAGTGTTGGACGGTACGCGAGGGTGCTGATGAGGCAGTTGGGCACGACGAAGGTGACCGACGATACCGGATGTGTCGGAGGAGCGTCATCACGTGGTACATCTGCCTACTTCACCCACCCCTTTTCCCGAAACGAGATGCTATCGTCTTCGTAGCGTACCGTCGAGTGACAGCGGCAGCGTGCTGAGGTCAACTCCGATGATGGGGCATCGTTATGTCGATTTCTAGGCGAGGGGCTGTCCCTCCGTCGGTCCCGAGGTAAACCAGGAGATCCCACTGCAACTCCTTGATATCGTGCAGCGGTCCGACGCGCCGGAACCATGGACAGAAGTGGACAAGATTCCGTGGGACGATCCGGACTTCAGCGCACGGATGCTCGTCGAACACCTCTCACAAGCGCATGATGCTGCGAGCCGTCGCCTCGAACGCATCCGGCGGCAGGTTGCCTTTATCCATCGCAGTGTGCTTGGCGGTAACCCCGCCCGAATTCTCGATTTGGGTTGCGGGCCAGGCCTGTACACCGAGCAGTTCGCCGCATTGGGGCATACCTGCGTCGGCATCGACTTTAGTCCGGCGTCGGTCGGACACGCTCGCCTCACTGCTGAAGAGCGTGGCAGTGGTTGCACCTACCACCTTGGGGATATACGGTACGTCGAATACGGACGTGGATTCGACCTGGTGATGCTGATTTTCGGGGAGATCAACGTCTTCCGCAGATCGGACGCTCAGTCGATCCTTGCGAAGGCACGCGCAGCATTGCGACCCGGGGGTAGAGTGCTGCTGGAGGCGCATACGTGGGACGCCGTGCGGGGGATGGGTGGAGAACCACCGACGTGGACGACTCGCTCACACGGATTGTATAGCGTTCAACCGTACCTCGTGCTGCATGAGTCGTTCTGGAATGCAGAGCACGGCGCCGCCGTGCAACGACACTATGTCATCGACGCGGCAACGGCCGAAGTGCGACGTTATGGACAGTCGATCCAGGCATATGACGACGCGGGCTATGCCGCACTGCTGGAGTCATCTGGACTGCGCCTCGCCGATCGGTACCCGTCGCTGACTGGCGCAGAGGAGGACGACGGAGACTTTGTCGTCATGGTTGCTCATCCGGCATCGTCTCGGCCTCTTCCCAGGTCGTCTCAGGATCGAGCGGCCAGATTGGCCGGCGAACATGCTGGAATGCGTACCGGCTCAGGTTCGGGTTTGCTGCCCCTGGTGCGTCGACTTCAATGATCGCCTGGCAAAGCGGCTCGAAGTCGGCTCGGAAATGGCCGCGCGACTTGATGACGAGCAACGGCTCGCGTTCTGGTTGAATGCCAACCATGTGAAAGAACCCTCGGTCGTTGCAGGCATGGCGCAAGGTGGTCACGACAAACTTCAGCCCGTCGACATCGATGCACGCGCTGGGGCC
>QEUZ01000499.1 GCA_003577355.1 Chloroflexota bacterium
ACGACGACGATCTACTCTGGCTACTACCCGGGGGTGTTCCTGTATTCTGACCGCGCCAACACCGCCGCCTTCACCTGGGCCGGCAGCACGTCGTCCATCAGTCAAGGTACGATTTATCTGCCCTCGTCGCCATTGACAATGAGCGGGTCAAGCTCAGGCAAGGTGTTCATCGGCCAGCTCATCGCCGACAGGTTCATCCTCGGTGGCTCGAACAGCACGACGGTTGAGTTTTACGAGTATGTCAAGACCGCCGTGCCAAAGGTCTATCTGGTCGACTGACGTGGTCAGTGGTCGCTAGTGGCGGAGGAGCGCTGCAAGCTCCTCCGCATTGAGTGTCCGCGAGCGGATCAGCGCGTCGCGGACGGCGATCACCTGGCTGTGGCGTTTTGCTATCGTCGCCGTTGCCAGCCGAAGGATCTGCTGCGCGATACTGCGCCGGGTGCGCTCATCCTGGTACGCAGCTTCGATCTGCTGGGCGACGACGCGTTCGTCTTCGAGCGAACCGATGCCATACGAACCAAGCAGTTGCCGCTCTGCCTCGCGCCCTCCGAGGAACGTTGCGCCCCAGGCTCGCAGTTCCGAGTAGCGGGTGAGCTGCTGTGCGTACCGGACATGACCGAGCAACGTCGGATAGGCAGGATCACGGTCGATTGTTGCTGAAGCGACCGGCCAGCCAAGCGTGAACGCCACGACAATGTGACCGGCTTCGTGAGTAGCCCGCCGCAGGTCATCGTGTTCCAGCGACGGGTCGGTGACGCGCGACATGCTACCCCTTACAGGCTGTTATCCTCAGCACAGACTCTCGCAACCCTATCGCCGGACTACTCCGGTCGCCAAGCGGAGGACCTCTATGGCCGAAACGTACCAGGGAACCGTCAACGCACCAGAGTTCCCAACCGGCGCCGAGTGGCTGAACGTCCAGCGCCCGCTGACCTTGCGTGACCTGCGTGGCAAGCTGGTGTTACTCGACTTCTGGACATACTGCTGAATCAACTGCGTGCACATCCTCCCGCAGTTGCGGGAGCTCGAAAGACGCTATCACGACGTTCTCGTGGTCATCGGTATCCACTCCCCCAAATTTCCGGCCGAACGCTCGACGCGCAACCTGGCAGACGCCGTGCGCCGGTTGGAGATCCAGCACCCAGTCGTCAACGATCGAAGCTTCAGCATCTGGTCGAGCTACGCCGTGCGCGCCTGGCCGACATTGATGTTCATCGACCCTGCCGGAAAGGTTGTCGCCAAGCACGAGGGTGAATTTACCCTGGAGATGCTTGAGCCATTCCTTTCCGCCGCGCTGGATGAGTATCGCGCTGCCGGGACCCTCCAACCGAGCAAGTTCGAACTCTCAGCCCCGTTGAGCATACCCGACGGTCCGCTGGCCTACCCAAGCGCGGTGTTCGCCGACGAGGCGACTGACCGGCTCTATATCGCCGACTCCAACCACAACAGCATCGTGGTCTCGACGTTAGCCGGCGAGGTGCGGCAGGTCTACGGCGTTATCGAAGCAGGGTTCGGGGATGGCCCACCAGGCGCCGCGAAACCCTGTTCGTCGCCGATACTGGCAACCACGCTATTCGCGCGATCGACCTGCGCAGTGGTGCAACGACGACCATAGCGGGAACCGGCGAGCAAGCCTACCGGTACGTCTCAGGCGGCCCCGCCCGCGAGACCCCGCTCAACTCACCGTGGGGGTTAGCCGTAGTCGATGACACACTCTACATCGCGATGGCCGGCAACCACCAGATCTGGACCTTCCGATCTGCTGGGGACGAGGTACGCCGCTTTGCAGGCAGCGGTCATGAGGGTCTGCGCGATGGCGCAACCCCCGGGGCGCACCTGGCGCAACCGAGCGGGATCACCCGCCTCGGGAACGAGGCACTCGCCATTACCGATTCCGAAACCAGTTCGTTGCGCGTTGTGGACGTGCCCGGCTTTGGCGCTGGCGTTATACGCACGCTGATCGGCGAGGGGCTGTTTGAGTTCGGCGCTGCCGACGGCGACAAGACGAGTGCGCGGATGCAGCACCCGCTTGGAGTCGCGTATGACCCGACGTCAGACAGCCTGTATGTGGCCGACACCTATAACAACGCCATCCGGCGCTACCACCGACCGACCGGGCTGCTCGGCACCTGGCTTGGGCCAGAACGCGGCCTTTACGAACCATCCGGGGTGAGCATTGCTGCGGGGAAGCTCTACATCGCTGACACCAACAACCACCGCATCTGTCGCGCCGACCTGGCGACTGGTGAACTGGAGGTAGTGGAGCTCCGCGGGCTGTAGCCTGGACCGCCCATTCGCGAGACAATCCTGGCAACGAACAGTATGGGGAGGAGCAACACGTGTCGAAGTCGCTGGAGGTTCTACAGGCGCTGTCCGACGCATTCGGAGTGTGTGGTTTTGAAGACGAAGTGCGCGATGTTGTGCGCACCATGATCGAACCACATGTCGATGAGATGCGCGTCGATACGTTGGGAAACCTGATTGCAACCCGCAAAGGCTCCGGAGCAGACCTGCCAACACTCATGATTGACGCGCATCTCGACGAGATCGGCTTCATGGTCCAGTACATCGAAGACAACGGCTTCATCCGCTTCTGTGCCATTGGTGGCTGGGATGCGCGCATCATCCCATCACACGCAATCACCATCGTTACGGACGACGGTCGCAGGGTCAAAGGGGTTGTCGGCACGACGCCGCCGCACGTGCTGCCGCCTGCGGACCGCGAGAAGGGCCACCGCATGGAGGACCTGTTCCTCGATATCGGCGCAACCTCGGCAGCCGAGGCGGCTGCCATGGGGGTGCGGGTCGGCCTTCCGGCCGTTATCGCCTACCCCTTCGAGCAGTACACCGAACAGTTCGTTACCGGCAAGGGCTTCGACGACCGCGGTGGCTGCGCGGTGCTCGTCCGGACGTTGCAGGAGCTCGCCGGGCAGGAACTGGATGTGAACCTCGCAGCGGTCTTTTCCGTGTCGGAGGAGGTCGGGCTGGTTGGCGCGACGACCGCCACGTATCAAGTACAACCCGATATTGCGCTCGTGCTGGAAGGCACGATCTGTGTCGATACGCCGGGCACACCTCCCGCCCGCCAGCCGACTCGCAGTGGGAAGGGCCCGGCGATCACTGTCGCCGACGGTGGCCAGATCGTCCGTGCCCGCATGGTGCGTGCCCTGACCAGCATCGGTGACCGCAATGGCATCCCCTGGCAGTACAAGCTGCCCCCATTTGGCGGAACGAATGGCCGCGCAGTGCAGCTGAGTCGAGATGGTGTCCTGGCCGGGTGTGTGTCGTTGCCGGTGCGCTACATCCACTCGCCGCACTCGATGTTGCGATTGGACGACTTCGAACACACCGTGCAACTCGTCACGGCATTCGCGCGCGAGGCC
>QEUZ01000051.1 GCA_003577355.1 Chloroflexota bacterium
TTGCGGCTCCACCGAAGGCGGAAAAAACCAGCAGCAGGTTCGGGTTCGTGATCACGCACAACAGAATAGATGTCAGCAGGAACAGGACCATGCCGATGGTGACGCACAGCCAGACGCCGAAGCGGTTGATCAGGAACCCCATGGCGAGGGCGACCCCGGCCATCGCCAGGGTGCTGACCGAGTTGAAGCGGCCGATGTAGTCCTCGCGTAGGCCGAGCTCGGTCAGGTACAGGTTGTAGAGCAGGGTAAAGACGCCCATGCCCACGTTAGCAGCGAGGTTATAGAACAGGAAGAGCCGGATATCGCGCTGATACCCGCGAAAATCGCGCAGATAGCGCCGCACACCGCATCCTGATCACTCACAGCCACCCAACCGGCGCGGATTATATCTATCTGGCGCGCTGAGGGCGGTCAGTCGAGCGCTTTCGGCATGCTGGCGCGGCGCGGGATGTCCTCAAGCGTCGAGACATGCCGGTAGGCGAGCTCGAGCGCGTCGCAGAGGGCATCGTCGCTGTTCTCGGCAGCCGGCAACGCCAGCCATTGGCCAAAGCGCGTCATGCCTGAACCGGGCGGCGCCCAGGCATATGCGCCGGGCAGCGCAAGCAGGGCGGAGCGGCGGTCGTCTGGGCATTTCAGGATGACCTCGTCTGTGCCAAAGAAGGCGAAGAGCCTCCCATGCACGCTGTAGCCGGGGTAGCCCATCATCGTACGTCGCACGACGCCGGGCCAGGCCAACACTGTTGGGTCGAAGCGCGCCCGCAGGGCAAGCAGGGGTGATGTCATCACTGCCCTCCGCAGGTCAGGTCAATTCGACTGTCAGCCCGTCGTAGGCAACGGCCACACCTGGGGGTAGCAGCGCCGTCGCGTCCTCGTGCGACAGTTCGTGGGAGAGATGGACCAGGTATGCCCTGCGCGGCTGGACTTCAGCGATCACGTCCAGTGCCTCGCTCAACGAAAGGTGGACCGGGTGTGGCCGGAGGCGTAATGCGTTGATCACCAGCACATCGGCATCGCGCATGACTTCCAGCGACTCTGGGGGGATGACCTTCGCGTCAGTCAGATAGACAAGCCCGCCGATGCGGAAACCGTTGACGATCCAGCGGCCATGCCCCACCTGGAACGGGACGACCGGAATGCCAGCGGCTTCAAACGGACCGTCGAAGACCTTGATGTTCAGGTCGGGCTTGCCGCCGTAAAAGGGGAACGGGTTTTCAAAGGCGTAGCCGAAGCGCTGGTGCAGCAAGTGGGCAGTGTGTGCATCAACGTGTACATCGAGCGCCGATTGGCGCAATTCGTTGAAGCGGCGCAGGTCGTCGAACCCATCGACGTGGTCGGCGTGGGCATGGGTATAGAGCACTGCGTCGATCCAGGCCAGGCGGTTCGCCAGTGCCTGTTCGCGCAGCTCAGGCGAAGTATCGATCAGGAGAGTCTTACCGTCGGCTTCGACGACGGCCGAGGTGCGCGTGCGACGGTCGCGTGGGTCAGGCGATTGGCAGACCCGGCAGGTACAGCCGATGACCGGAATGCCGTTGCTGGTCCCGGTTCCTAGAAATGTGATCCTCAGAGTGCTGTTCCGATCAGACAATACGAACTGTGCGCCGGCCTCGTGGCCGGCGGATAAGTATAGCCAGCATGGTCTCGGCCACCCGGGGCATGTCTGACCGAGAAAGACGGTACCAATTGGGCAGACGTGAGCGGTTGTCGGGCGGAAGTACCGGGCTATGATGGTACTGCGGAATCATCATCCGCCGTGGTCGACTGTCGCCGGGCGCGATAGACGGCTTGGGACTGCGGATGTATCGGCCGAAAGCAGCGTGCCAGACGGCCCAAATGAGCAGGCACAGTGTGTCCAACGACGTGATAGACACCCACCCGATGGGGAGCGCCGCCGAGCAAGTAAGCACCGGTGCTGCGCCCGCTGCGAGTGGTCCGAGCCAGGCTGGATACATCGAGTCGATGGAGGCGGTTGCCCGCCGCCTGGCCAGCGGTGAGTCACTGGCTGACGTATTGCATTCGATCGCCGCGACCGCCGTGTCGCTCCTAGATGCCGATGTCGCGCTCTTGTGGTCGGTGCTGCCGGATGGGGTCAACTTTGTGGTGTCGGCGGCTACTGGCCCGGCGCACTTGCACGTTTCGGGGCTGGTTGGGGCCTACTCGGTCATTGCCGACGAGATCCGTGCCCAACCTGCCGGCGAAGCACTCGTGGTCGACCTGGCGGACTCCGGCCGGTTGGCTTCGTTGCCTTCCTATGAACGTTGGGAATTTGGGCACTTAGGCGGGCGACACTTGCTGATTGTCCCGCTACACGCCCACGGGCAATTGCTCGGCCGGCTCGACATCGTCCGGGTAGAGGATGCGCCGTTTGACGATCTGGCGCGTCGCGCGGCGCTGCCGCTTGCAGCATTCGCCGCAGCTGCCCTGCGCGACCATGCATTGTCCCGTATCGTCGAAGACCAACAGGCCTTCCAGAGCGTTATCGGGCTGCACCAGACTGTCGAGCAGCCGGCGGACCCGCGGACGATCCTCCAAGCGGTGGTGGAACTGGTGATCCGCGAGCCGGGCTGTGACCGGTGTTACGCCATGCTGTGGAACGCAGCGCGGGGGGAGTTCATCCCCACTGCTGTAGCGGGCCTAGCCTCGCAGCTGGTGGACATCCTCAAGCTGATCACGCTCTCGCCTCAACTGGTCCCGGCGTTCGACCAGATGATCCACTCCGGCCGGCCACTGGTCATCGCGGATGCGGCGAGGTCGACGCTGTTACCGCTCTCGCTGGTTCGGGCGCTCGGCATGCACGCTGCCATGGTTGTGCCGCTGCGCGGCCGGCGGCGCCAAACGCTCGGCGTGCTCCTGCTCGACCAGGCCCGTGAAGGCGCCGGTTTCACCGACCAGCAAGTCGCGGCAATGTCAAGCATGGCCCGCCACCTCTCGATGATGCTGGAGAATGCGATCCTCTTCGAGGAAGTGCGCACGACCTCTGAGAGCATGTCGGTGATCAACGAGATCGCGATCCAGCTCGCAATGCTGGCAGATGAAGAAAGCCTCTTCCGCCAGTTGCACCGCCAACTAGCATCCGTGCTCGATGCCTCCCACCTGGCAATGGGGCTGCTGACACCCGACCGTCGGGCGCTGGACGTGCGCTACTCGCACGATGGTGAGGTCGTCGCGGGCATCCAGCGTGTCCCGCTCGGAAACGACCCGCTGTCGGTAACGGTCAGTTCCGGCCGTGTCGAACTGCATGGCACGCGCAGTGATGCGGCGCCCCTGCCCTGGCAGTTGACCGCCGAGCACTCGGAAGCGGCGCACTCCCGCCTGACGGTGCCGATCGCGGTTGGCCGCAACGTTATCGGGGCGCTCATGGTGCAGACGACCTTCCGGAATGCCTACGGCCCGCGTGAGGTGGAGCTGCTGTCCTCGGTGGCGCTGCATGCCGGCATCGCAATCGAAAACGCGCGGCTGTACCGGCTGGTGCAATCGCGTGGCGACCGCCGCGCGGTGGTGCTGGACGAGGTGATCAACCGGCAGGAGGCGGAACGCAAAGAGCTTGTCGACGACATCCACGACGATACATTGCAAGTTCTGGCCAGCTGCCTCTACCGGCTCGACCGCGCATGCGACGCTGTCCAGGCGCTCGATCAGCACCAACAGGCCCTGCAGCACCTCGTGGCGATCCGCGACAGCCTTGCCGAGAATGTCACGCGGCTTCGCAAGCGGATCTTCAGCTTGCGGCCTGCGACCCTTGATCGCTTGGGGCTGGAGCCGTCGTTGCGCGAGCTGGTCGGCAGTTTCGGTCGTGACCGCGCGGTCGATGTCGAGCTGGATGTCCAGTTGCCGGGCCGCCTCACTGCCGAGCACGAGATGGTTGCCTACCGGGTCGTCCAGGAGGCCTTGGCGCACATCGTAGCGCGGGGGGGCGCCTCACATTTGCGCGTGCGCGTGCGCCAGCGAGCTGGCGTTATCTCAATCACAATCCACGACGACGGTCGTATGGAGCGGGCGGCCAGCGCGTACGACGATGCTGCCGAGGACCGTTCCGACATCACCCTGCTCGCCCTGATCGAACGGGTTGAGTTGGCGGGTGGGCATATGCGAGTGGCGCACCGCGCCGGGGGTGGCTCGCTGATGCAGATCACGATACCCGGCATGACGCGCGCCATTGCCGGTGACGATTCGCGCAGCGCTGGCGACGATTGGGGGCAACAGGGGCACGGAGATGCCGAGATGGGGGGTGAGGTGCGCGATGCCGGTTCCTGAACACGAAACTGAGGGACTCAACCGCGTCGATGGCGCGGCCGGCGTGGCGATGGAGCAGATGCTCCGCCAGTCGTTGACCTCGTTCCCGTTCGATTTTCAGGCACGCCTGTTTGACGCTCACTCAGTCGGCGAGATCTACGAAATCGGCGTCGGCATGCTGACGCGCATCCCCGCCACGATCAGTGTGCGCATCTTCCAGCGCAACGATTTCGGTGAGCTCGTTGCGGTGCACGCCTGGCAGTCCCCGTTCAAGAAGACGCCGGGCGTTGCGAATGAAGACCTTTCCCAGGCGATCCACCAGCGTTGGATTGCTGCGCACCGGGTCGGGGCAGGTCTCAGGGAGTTCAGCCGCCCCTTCGTCTGCCCCGCCCACCCGGAATGGCTGCTGGTGCCGATGCTGGTTGGCGAAGAGCTCATCGGAGCGATTGCCGCTGAACGACGCGATGGTGCGACCTTCCCCTACGCTGCTGAAGACCTCGTCGCGTTGGGGGCCGCCGCAGCCGGCATGAGCTGGGCGATCCAATCGGTCTTCCTGCGCTCGCGCACCGACGTGCTGCGTGACCCGGAAGCGCGTGAGGAGCTGATTGCGCACGAACGACGTGAAGTGGGCCGGGAGCTTCACGATAACGTTGTCCAGGACCTGGCGTATATCTCCCTGAAGATCGAGCTTGCCGACCGCTACATCAAGGAGAACCCGAACGTCGCTGCCGGCGAGCTGAAGGCGATGCGCGAGATCCTCGACCGGGCGCTCACCGAACTGCGCCGGACGATTGGCGAGTTGCGCCGGCCGGTGCAGGCTCGGCGTGGCATCACCGGCCAGCTGCGCTCGCTGGTGTCCGGCATGCCGGAAGCCTCCGATATGGACATGGACCTTGATCTGCGACAAATTTCCGGCGTCCAGCTTGTCCCGGAGGTCGAACGCGCGGTGGTCGGGATCGTCCGCGAAGCGCTCCAAAATGTCCGTAAGCATGCCAACGCGCAGTCGGTGCGCCTTGAAGTGCGCAGAGCCGATGAGGAGCTGCGGGTGTATATCACCGACGATGGCGTTGGCATGGCCTCGGAGGGGCCGAACGATGGCCGAGAGCACTTTGGTATGGACCTGATGCGCGAGCTGGCCGAGGACTTGGGCGGTACGCTGGATGTGATGTCCGGCGGAGGCAAGGGCACCCAGATACGCGCGCGGCTGCCATTGGTGTTACCGGCCGAGGGCAAGAGCGCGATACCCGGACTGCCGGTCGAGGACGCTCAGGCGAGCGCCCTGGAGCGACCGGGGATGGTCCATGCAACCCGTTAGTTGTGCGCTCACTGGCGAGTCGCGGCGCCCGGCGGATGGTCGCCGCGTAGCAGGATGTTGATACTGAGGGGATCGGGAACCGCATGCTACGCGTGGTCATTGCAGACGATCACGACCTGTTCCGTGAGGGCCTGCGCCAGCTACTCGAAGGGGTCGAAGATATCGAAGTCGTTGGGGAAGCCAGCAATGGGCGTCAGGCTGTGCTGATGGTGGCGGAACACAAGCCGGATGTCGTGCTGATGGACATCAGCATGCCGGAGATGGACGGCATCCAGGCCACCGAGATCGTCGTCGCCAAGCACCCGGACACGCAGGTTGTCGTGCTGACGATGTACGCCGACGATGAATACGCGATCCACGCGATCCGTGCTGGCGCGAAGGGCTATCTGCTGAAACACGCGCGCTCGGACGAAGTGATCCGCGCGATACGCCTGGCCGCCGCCGGAGGCTCAGCGATCGACCCGTCGCTCGGCTCGGTGTTGATGCGCGAGTTCCAGCGCCTGCTCAACCGTGCCCCGGGCGATACTCGCCAGCAGCTCAGCCCACGCGAGCAGCAGTTCCTTGAACTGCTCGTACGCGGGCGCAACAACCGCCAGATCGCGACGGAGATGGACCTCGCGGAAAGCACCGTGAAGAACAACCTGAGCGCGCTGTTTCAGAAGATCGGCGTGCGCGACCGCACACAAGCGGTGCTGTACGCCATTTCCAACGGCATCGTGCCGCCCCCCAGTGACGTCACGCGGGTGTGACCGCAACTCCCGACCCCCTCTCCAAGAACGAGAGGGGGGCGAACATCCGCGAATTGAGCGAGGTTCTCGGTGCGCTAGAGGAGGCGGCCAGTACGGTCGACCTGCTGCATCCAGGGGCGTTCCCGGCCAATCGTAGTCGGAAGGCCGTGACCAGGGTAGACGACGACAGCATCGGGGAGGTTGAGCAGGCGGCGGATGGTGGCAATGGTTTCGTCATCACTGGCGCCGGGGATATCGACCCGGCCGTAGCCGTTGGGGAACAAGGTGTCGCCGCCGAGCATCAGGTTGTCTGCGGCGCTAATGAGCGAGATCTGGCCGGGGCTGTGGCCGGGCGTGTGCCAGACGGTGAACGTATGGTCGCCGAGCTCAACAGTGTCGCCATCGTGAAGGATGCGGTCGACCGGCGCCCCGGCTATCGGCTCTGGGCCGGCGGCCGGTTGTTCGATACGGCGCTGTTCACGTTCGTGGGCCAGCAGCGGCAGATTGAGCTGCTCCCGCACCGCCGCGGCATCGCCGATGTGGTCCCAATGAGCGTGGGTGATCACCAGGGCAATCGGGGTCACGTTGTGCGCGGCTATGGCTTGTTGGAGCATCGTGAGCACGTCAGGAGGGGCGTCGATGACCAGCGCCTTGCGGCTGGCGCCATCGATGACGACGAAGGCATTGGTCTCAATCGGGCCGGCTGGGATCGTCACGATCTCTAGCCCATTGTGGTTTGGCACGGCTCCTCCATTGGCTTACGCACACAGTACACACATCCACGATCATCAAACCCTCACCGAATCTTTACATTCCACTCGTGGTTTCGACACATCCATCGCGTAGGATCAGTGCTGTCCGGAACCAAGCCGGACGGACTCCTCTCCTCCTCACCACACGGCCAGGGCGGCCCGGCGGTCGGCAACGTGCCGGCCGCCCTGACCGTTTTACGACTCAGCGGCTGGCGACATGGGTATTCCGTCGCTTGAGCGCCTCCCCAGCTCGCCAGACGCGGATGACGGTGCTCGCCTCCTGCAGCTCGACGAACGCGATCGTGATCGTCAGCAGAAGCAGCCAACGTAGCTCCAGGTACCAGGCCCAACCCAATCCGACAAAGGTGAGGCCAACCAGGAACACGCGCCAGCCTTCAGCACTCTCGATCGTTCGTTGGCCGCCGCGCAGGAGCCCCTGTGCCCCTCCACGCCCACCAAGCAGACCGCGCACGACCAAGCCGACTCCAAGCGCCAGGGTGAACAGTGGCCCAACTGTCTGAAGCGTCACTTCCATCGAGTTGCCTCTTTCCGCGTTCCGCTGGATATTGCGCTAGAAGCGTAGGCTCTTCGCTGTGTCGCGACGATTACGTCACAGGTAAGGGGCCACCAACTTCTGGTCCAACGGTTGAGGGGAAACCCCGGGGGCGACGTCTCGGTCTCGCTGTCGTAGAGAGCTCGATTGCGAGCTGAGGATGACCCTGCGACTACGACAGGGTCCCCCTCGCTCGCGGGTAAGGAGGGCGAGGACGAGGGCGTCCCCGCCTAAATATCCCGGCGGCGGAACACGAGCATCGAGGTGATGACGAGCACGGCGCAGTAGACGATGGCATAGCGCACTGCGAAATCGCTGGGCGGGGTGCTGGTGCCGAATGGGTTCGGGCCGGTCAGGTTCACCGCCAGCGTCGGTTGGACGACGTAGGACGCCAGCTTCCAGATGGAATCGCTCGGCACCAGTACGCTGGTGATGATGCCGATGCGCACCATCGTATCGTTGTTGAGCGCTGTGCCGATTTGTTCGACCAACCCGCCGGTGACGGCCATGCCGTAGAGCATGAAGATGACGACGCCGTTTGCCATCGTTGAGAAGATTGTCGAACCAAGCATTGTCAGAGAAAGCAAAATGCCGCTCACGAGGATCATCAGGAGCATGCCCTCGACGATGCGTGGCGGGGTGTAGGCGCCGACGGTGATTGAGATGAGCAGGACGCCGGTCACCATTGCGGTGATGTAGGCCGCGATCATCGCGAGAAACCCGAGGTACTTCCCGGCGATGATCTCCCAGCGTGCGAGCGGCTTTGGGATGATCGCGTGGAGTGTGCCTTCCTCAATCTCGCGCGCGATCGCGCCGACGGCTGCAAAGATCGTCATGATCCCGGCCAGGAAGTTCACGGTGTAGAGGCCGAGCAGGACCATGATGCTGGCTTGCACCTCGTAGGGCAGGGTACGCCCCTGACGGGCGTCGTTGAACCGCACGACGTCATCGTGGACGATCTTGAAACCGAACGCATACAGCCCCAGGAAGACGGCGCTGAGGATCAACACCGCCAGCACGAGCCGCCTGCGGAATGCTTCGCGGAAGGTGATGCGGGCAATCAGCAACGTCATCATCGCTCGCGCTCGCTATCTGTGCGAGTGAGGAGGTCGCTTTTCACTGCGTCGGGGGTCCTGCCGTTGGCGGAGGGCCGTTCCAGCTGATGCGGGTTGAGCGCCGGTTGCTGCAGGCGCTGTCCGCCGACGATGGTCAGGAACACGTCTTCCAGCGACAGCCGGCGAGGGGTGACGCCGTAGACCGGTGTGCCGAGCGCGACGAGGCGGTCGACCAGTGCGGCGATGCGTTCCTCGTCGGCCGCTTCGATCGTCGCGATGCTATGGCGTGGCGTTGGGTGGTCGAGCTCCAGGATACGTCCGGTACGGCTGATCGCCGCTTCGATGTCGGCATTCCAGGCGCCCAGGCGCAGCTCGACGGCGAAGGCGCGGTCCAGAAGATCGAGGACTGGCCCAACCGCAGCCAACTGGCCGTGGTTGATGATGGCAACACGGTCGCAGACCGTCTCGACCTCCGACAGAAGGTGTGAGTTGAGGAAGACGGTTGTGCCCTGGTCGCGCAGGCGGCGGATGACATCGCGCACGTCCATGCGCCCCAAAGGGTCGAGCGCCGAGGTTGGCTCGTCGAGAAAGACGACCTGCGGGTTGTTCAACAGCGCCTGGGCCAGGCCAGCCCGCTGCTGCATGCCCTTGGAGTAGCCGCGCAGCTTCTCACCACCCCGGCCGGCGAGCCCGACTAACTCAAGCACTTCTGGTATGCGCTTGCGCCGCTCCGCCGCGCTCATGCGGTAGAGGCGGCCATGGAAGTCGAGGAACTCTTCGCCGGTGAGCCAGTCGTGGAAGCGGAAGAGCTCCGGCAGGAAGCCGACCTTGCGTTTGGCGTCGCGGTCACCAAGCGGCTTGCCCAGCAAGCGGGCCGTGCCGGCGGTCGGGTGCACCAGCCCCATCAGCATCTTGACGGTTGTTGTCTTTCCGGCGCCGTTGGGGCCGAGGAAACCGAACACCTCCCCCTGTTCGACGCGGATCGTCAGGCCATGCACGGCGATGCGCCGGTCGTAGACCTTGCGGAGGTTGTCAGTCTCGATAGCAGGCGGGAGGGCTGTCACCTGTGTCGTCGTTTCCAGTGCAGCGGTGCGGGCTGGTGATTGTGTCTCGCTGGCGACAATCATCGTCGCGTCCTGTCATATGTATCACAGCGTGCGCCACTCATGAGCCGCGAGCCGCCCGGAGGCGGCTCGTGGCCCGAGTTGGGGATGGGGTGGAGGGAATGCCAGGGATTCGTCACACGAGGTTGCGGCGCTAATCGACCGCGTTGGCGACATCGAGCAGCGCATCAGCGTCGAGCTGCCCGGCGACAAAATGGAGCGTGCCGCTGTCTTCCCACAACACGACGCTGCCGAGCAGTGGGTCGGTGATCAGGATGCCCGGTTCGCCATTCACCTTGACATCCCGGCTATCGGCCCCTTCCGGGATCGGGATGATCAACGTCGTCTCCCAGTCGTCGATGGCCCGCAGCTGCGCGACAATGTCGGCCGGCAAGCCGGGGAAGCGCAGGATGTCCTCACGCAGCATGTTCATGTCGAGGCCGTTTGGGAAGGTGATCGTCGGGCTGGGCATCTCGGCGACCGCGATGATGCGCCCGTCGCCCCCGGTGTAAAGCAGCGCGACCCCCGCTGGGACATCGAGCTGGAACGTCAGCGTTGGATACTGGTTTGGGTCCGGCAGTGAATAGATCGGCAGGCGAAGATCGTCGATGATGCGTTGTGCTTCGGCGGTATCCAGCGTATAGGTCGCTGACCCGGCGTCGGTCACGAAGACCTGAGGGGCGGACGTGAAGCCATTCGGCAGGTCTGCAGCGTCGGGCATGTCGAATTCGCCGTAGCTCGCGCGTGCATCGTCGAGGGAGCCAACCTGCCGGGCGCTGTCCATCCCCAGCGTCGTTGTGAACGAACCGAGCGCTTCAAAGCGCGCTTTCAGGTCGCTCTGGTCCATCTCCCCCAGGTTCTCGAGGAATGCGGACTCGAATGGCGAAACCAGGTCCATCGGGATAGTAATGACCGCGAACTTCTCGACTCGGAATCGGTCGAGCATGTCATTGGCGACGGTGCGCATGGGCGTGAACATGAAGGCAGCAACGACGGCGAACACCGCAACGAGCGCCGTCGCCAACCGAACTGCGCCCCGGTTCCACGGGGCTGGGGTGACTTCCATCAGGGTTCCTTCCTCGGCGGAGTGAAGTCGGGGAGCCAGTGCGTACCAGGCGCGTTGGGTATCCGGCGCCACACCGGAGTACACGCTCTGCACGGAGACGCTTGCCCAGTCGGCGTCGGTGCGTAGTGCGTCCAGTCGCTCGCTACAGCGCCGGCAGGCGCCAACGTGTGCGGCGACCGTCGTGGAGGCGAGCTCCCCGTCGAGCAGTGCGCGGAGTGTGCCATCGTCTGGGCAACCACCGTGATGGCTTCTCAGCAGGTGACGGATCATCGCCCGCCTCGCTCTCGTTCCTCGGTGTCGTATGCGTCGCGCAGTGCGCGTTCCGCTCGTGCCAGCGTTGTCCCAACCGAACCCGGCCGCATACCAAGCGCCGCCGCTATCTCGCTGTAGGAGAGCCCAGCAGCGCGCAGGGCCAGCACGGCGCGCTGCCGTTCCGGCAGGCGGCGCAAGGCGGCTCGCACTCGTGCTGCGTCGTCCTGCAGGGCGACGACATCCAGCGGGTCATCATCCAGGCGGCGTACTGGCTCGCTACGGGCGAAGCGTTGCAGCCAGCCGAGCCGCCGTTTGCGCGAGCGGACGGCGTTGAGCGCATCGTTGGTGACGACGCGGAACAGCCACCCAGCGACGTTGGCATCATCTTCCAGTGGACGACGGTGTAACCGCACGAAGACATCGAGTGCTAGCTCCTCTGCGTCTTCGCGGTTCCCGGTGATGCGGTAGGCGACGGAGTGGACGCGGGGGTAATGGCGGGAGAACAGTTCTTCGAAGGCGCGCTCATCCCCCTGGCGCATAGCATGCAACAGGGTGGCATCGCTCACGTTGAGCGTCAGCGCGCTCACGTCCGTCGTGTCCCCTTCTATCCCAGCGGCCGCTCGCACGGGCCGTCCACTCATAACAACACCGCCTCGCCGGAATGTGTGACACTGTGTGCAGTATGCGCTGCCGTCCTGCCGGCGTAGGGAGTGCTGACCATGTCTGCAGAGCGCGGGTCAACGGACCAGGTCGATGATCTGATCGAGCTTCTGGCGCCATTCATCGACCCGATTATTGAGCGGATCAACGTCGATGAATTCACAACGGTCGAGTTCATCGATGTCATGCAGCAGGACCCGCCGACCGCAGCGGCCTATGCCGAGGCCGTGCGCCGTTGGCACGAGAACAACCCGGAGTACGCCAAACTCGTGATCCACGGGCAAGTTATCCCCCAGCTGTTGCGCCGCAGTGCGCTCGTCGAATGGGCTGGCTTCGCCTATGGTGAGCACGACCCCTATGCAGTGCCGGCGTGGTGGCGGAAGACGCGCTCAACCTGAAGCAACCGGCCGCACCCGCACGATGTTGCTGTGAAAGGTGCTCTGTCCCGCGATATCTGCCAGCGCATCGGGAGTGACCCAGTTCACATTGCGCTGGTCAGGGGAATGTTGCGCCCACGGACCTTTCGGGGAAACGGCGACACCCGGCGGCACGTCGGTGGTAACGACGGCGCGTAAGGTGCACCAGCCCCGCGCGTTTTCCACCCGCACATCGCTCCCATCGCAAATGCCGAAACGGGCGGCGTCGGACGGGTTCAGCTCGATCTGCGGGGGGCCTTCCAAGCGCATGAGCTTGGGGATGTTGGCCAAGCTGCTGGAGACGTAATGGTGCGCTGCGCCTGAAAGCAGGACCAAGGTGTCGTCGCGTTGGGCGGAGAACTCGGCAGGCGGGGTGTAGCAGGGGAGTGGGTCGATCCCGTGCGTGCGGGCTTGTTCGGAGTAGAGCTCGATCTTGCCAGAGGGGGTTGGGAAGCGGAAGTCGGCGAACGGGACCCAGGGCACGGCGCTGAAGTTCAGCGGCACGCGACCTTCCGCTTTCAGTCGCTCGAGCGTGATCCCCTCGAGCACCGGCAGGTTGGCTCTGCTGGCGTCCAGCACCTCACGCAGCGCCTCATCGGGTTCCTGGTGGAGCCACGGCTCGGTATAGCCCATCGCCGCCGCCAGTGCACGCATCGTGTCCCAGTTGCTGCGCGCTTCCCCACGTGGGGCAATAGCCGGTGCGTTGTATTGCAGGAAGCGATGACCGTAGGCCTTGTGCAGGTCTGGCTGTTCCAGCTGGCTGGTGGCCGGCAGCACGATATCGGCGTAGCGGGCGGTGTCGGTTAGAAACAGCTCGTGGACGACGGTGAACAGGTCATCGCGCAGGAGTCCCTCGATAATCAGGCTGGAATTCGGCGTCGATGCAACCGGGTTGGCGTTAAACACGAACAACGACTTGATGGGCGGGTCACTCACCTCGCCGTTCAGCGCGGCGCCGAGGCGCACCATGTTGACCATACGTGGAGTCGGGGGGCATGCATCAGAGTGGCCGATGGCGGCAGCATCCCAGGCGGCATAGCCGCTGGTGCTGTATGCCAAGCCTCCGCCTTGCACGCCAACCTGCCCGGTGATCGCTGGCAGGCAGGCCAGCGCCCGCACTGTCTGCCCGCCGTTGCCGTGGCGTTGCACGCCGTCTGCGAACTTGAGGAGCGCCGGTGTTGTCGTGCCCCAGCGACGCGCGAGGGCGACGATTGTTTCCTCCGGGACGCTGGTGATCGCGGCAACGTGTTGCGGCGGATACTCGGCGGCGCGCTCGCGTAGTGCGCGCCAACCGTGGGTGTGCTCCTCAAGCCAGGCTTCGTTGTGTAGCCCGTCGCGGAACAACACATGCATCAACCCCAGCGCGAGTGCTGCGTCGGTCGCGGGGCGCGGTTGAATGTGTTCGTCGGCGGAACGCGCCGTCAGGGTGCGGCGCGGGTCGATCACGACGACGTAGGCGCCTTTGCGTTGCGCCGCGCGCAGCAGTGGCACAAAGTGTGGTGCGGTGCTGGCCGGGTTGTGCCCCCACAGGATGATGAGCTTGCTATGGAGGACATCGCGCGGGTCTTGCGACTGCTTCGAGCCGTAGGTGAGCTCGAGCGCAAGGTTCGAGGCAGCGTCACAGATGGAACGCTCCAGCCCGCTGGCCCCGATGCGGTTCATTAGCCGTGAGGCGGCAATGACGTTCTGCAGCAGGCCGAGGGTGCCGGAATAGGAATACGGCAGGATCGCCGCCCCGCCATATTCGGCGATGATCGCCTGCCAACGGGCGGCGATGGCGCTCAGCGCCTCGTCCCAGCTGATCCGCTCCCATTGGCCCGCACCCTTCGGGCCGACCCGTCGGAGTGGGTGGAGCAGCCGATCCGGGTGGTAGACACGGTCGAGATACGGGCGCACCTTGGCGCACAGCCATCCGTTGGTGATCGGGTGGTCTGGGTCCCCACGGAACGCGATCGCCTGTCCATCGGCTCGGCGGACATCGACCAGTGTCGCGCAGGTATCCGGACAGTCGTGGGGACACACGCCGCGTATGGTGATGATGTCGCTCGCCGTCATCGATGTACGCCTCCGGTACCTCTCGTATCGCTGCCCCCAGTGTACGACGCAGCACGACCGGACGCGGTACGAAATCGGGTAGACTGGCCGCGCAACAATGCTCGCAGCGAGACGACGGAGGGACATCGCATGACTGCCACCCGAACCGCGGAAACGGCGGACCACGCCCTAACGGCATCATTCCAGCAGACGCGCTCCAGGGTCATGGCCCGTGGGGGGATAGTGGCAACCGCGCATCCACTCGCGACCGCCGCCGGGTTAGAGGCGCTGCGTAAGGGTGGCAACGCGATGGATGCCGCGATCGCCGCCGCACTGACGACGGCGGTCGTCTTGCCAGCGATGTGCGGCCTCGGGTGAGATGCGTTTTTCCTCTACGCGGATGGCAAGACAGGCAAGGTTACGGCAGTCAACGGTTCAGGCATCGCGCCGCGTGCGTACTCTCGGGACTATTTCG
>QEUZ01000500.1 GCA_003577355.1 Chloroflexota bacterium
CACACAGTTGGAAGCTCGGTGGCGTAGGGAATGCACTCGCTGCCGATCTCGAAACACACTCGGACCAGGAGATCCGCTCAATCGTCCTGGGCCATCTGCAGCGCGGCGGATCGCCGAGCGTCTTCGACCGCACGCTAGCGACATCTCTCGCCTTCCGTGCTACCCAGCTTGCGCACTCCGGCATCACAGGCGTCATGGTTGGGGTAGATGGCGACCAGGTGCATGCAGTGCCGTTGTCGGACATTGCAATTGGGCCACGGCGCGTCCCTCCACAGCATACGCTGGTTGACGCTGCGCACCACATGGGCATCTACATTGGTTGATTACGATACGCCGCTGCCGGCAGGGAAGCTCCCTGGCAACCTGCTCGGCGAGATGCTACGGCGCTATGTCACCAACGACCCCGACGTCATCGTCGGGCCGGGTATCGGACGCGACGCAGCAGCAATTGCGTTCGGTGACGAAGCACTCGTCGTCAAGACGGACCCGATCACGTTCACCACGCCGGATGCCGGCCGGTATCTGGTCAACGTCAACGCAAACGATATTGCTTGTATGGGAGCGGTTCCACGCTGGCTCCTCGTCACCGCCCTGCTCCCGGAACACTCTACGACGCCACGCCTGGTCGAAGAAATCTTCGCATCGCTTTCCCGTGCTGCGAGTGAGCTTGGGATTAGTCTCGTCGGCGGTCACACCGAAATTACGATTGGTGTTGATCGGCCACTCCTGGTCGGTCAGATGCTGGGTCATGCTCCTCGCGGTTCGCTGCTCGTGCCGGGAAATGTCAGACCCGGCGACGCAATCATCCTCACCGGTGGCATTGCGGTCGAAGGCACCGCGATCCTTGCCAGCTCACTCGGCGACAGCCACCCGAGCTTGCCGCACGAGTTGCTTGTACGTGCCAGAGCACTTGCCGAACGACCGGGCATCTCAGTGTTGCCGGCATTGCGAGCGATGAACGCGGCCAACGTCCACCCGCTGTACCTCCACGACCCCACCGAGGGAGGACTCGCGACCGCACTCCACGAGCTGGCGGCAGCATGTGGTTGTGGGCTTTTGGTTCAGCGAGGTGCGGTCCCAGTTCTGGATGAGACAACCGCCATCTGCAAGGAACTGGACCTCGATCCGCTTGGATTGATCGCCAGCGGCGCACTGTTGGCGGTCGTACGCGCCGGTGAAATCGATACTGCAATCAGCGCGCTGCAAGCGGAGCATATTGTCGCTGCCCACATCGGCGATATACGCGAACAGGGTGCCGGCAGCAGGATGGTGGTCAACGGGGAGGATGTCGAGCTCCCGTCGTTTCCGGTTGACGAGATCGCGCGCTACTTCAGTTCCACAGCGTGACGTTGGCCGACGTTAGAACACAGAACCGGCTATCCCACCAGTGTGGAACAGCCGGTCCGGCGAAAGAGGGATGGCCGCTTAAACGTCTCGTGTGAGCGTCACCAGGAACTCCAGGTTGTTCTGCGTCTTTGCGAGGCGACCCAAGAGCAACTCGGTACCCTCTGTTCCACCCAGCATCGAGACCATGCGGCGCATGGTGATCACCTGGCGCAACGCATTCTCGTCCAGCAACAAGTCCTCACGTCGCGTACCCGAGCGCTGGATGTCAATCGCGGGGTAGATGCGACGCTCGGCCAACTTGCGGTCGAGGTGCAATTCCATGTTGCCGGTGCCCTTGAACTCTTCGTAGATCACATCATCCATGCGCGAGCCGGTATCGACCAAGCACGTCGCGATGATCGTCAGGCTACCGCCGCCTTCGATGTTGCGCGCGGCGCCGAAAAAGCGTTTCGGCGGATACAGCGCAATCGGGTCGATGCCACCTGAGAGTGTACGGCCACTCGGTGGGACCGCGAGGTTGTAGGCACGCGCCAGCCGGGTGATCGAGTCAAGCAGGATCACGACGTCGCGCCCGCCTTCGACCAGGCGCTTCGAGCGCTCCAACGCCAT
>QEUZ01000501.1 GCA_003577355.1 Chloroflexota bacterium
GCATCGGTCGTTCTCGAATCAACCGGCCGACCCTGGGACGCCGTTGGCCGGCGCATCGTCATCTTGCCCAGCTAACCGCTCGCGGAGCGAGCCAACCGTGCGCGCTACACGGTTGCTCCATTGTGCCGCTTCGCGCCCGATGAACTCGCGCCAGTAGGTGTTCACTTGGCCCATCTGACGGAACTTCCGGTAGCGGTTCGCTGCGAGACGACGTCCACTCGTATCCTGAATCTCAGAAAGTGCGTTTATGAGCGCATCCCGGAGCATCGTCGCTGCAAAGTCCGGGTTCGTGTGCGCCCCGCCTTCCGGCTCGGGGACGAGCACGTCGGCAACGCCAAGCTTCAGGCAGTCGTAGGCAGTAATCTTCAGCGCCTCGGCGACTTCCGGCGCGCGGGTAACATCGCGGTAAAGAATCGCTGCCGCCCCTTCCGGTGCGATCACCGAGTAGATCGCATGCTCCAGCATCAACACCCGGTCAGCGACGCCAAGCGCTAGTGCCCCACCGCTCCCTCCTTCGCCGATGATCGCGGAGACCACCGGAACGCGGAGTGCGCTCATTTCCGCCAGGCACTCACTTAGAGCCGCCGCAAGTCCGCGCTCCTCACTTTCAATCCCAAGAAACGCTCCGGGGGTATCCACGAATGTCACCAGCGGGCAGCGCAAGCGGCTGGCAAGGCGCATCATGCGTAGCGCCTTACGGTAGCCCTCCGGTAACGCCTGGCCCCCACGGCGGACAGGGTCTCCGTGTCCCCGTTCCAGGCCGACAATAACGACTCCACGCCCACCAATTTCGCCTAGACCAGCGACAACTGCAGGATCGTCCGCGTAGACGCGGTCGCCGTGTAGCTCGACAAACTGGGGGCATATCCGCTGGATGTAGTCGAGGGTCGTTGGCCGGTCAGGGTGGCGCGCCACGCGCACGTTCTCCCAGGCAGGGTCGTTCCGCGGCTGTACCCGTGGGACCGGGGCACCTGGGACGATCCGGTTTTCCCCGATATCGATCAACCGCAATAGCGTCGCCAATGTCGTTCGTAGTTGCGCGCGGTCAACGATCGCATCGATAAAGCCACGATCGAGAAGGTATTCCGCTGAGTGTGTTTGCTTTGCACGATCAGCCTGCCCAGGCGATACGCCGGCAATGACACGCGGGCCGGCAAACCCGATCAGGGCCTGCGGTTCTGCCAGGATAATGTCCCCCTGGCTGGCGAACGAGGCGTAGCCTCCTCCAGTCGTTGGGTTGGTCAAGATCGAGATGTACGGTACGTGCTCCTCGTGCGCTCGTCTTGCGGCTGCGGCGGTTTTGGCCATTTGCACAAGACTGAGCATGCCTTCCTGCATGCGTGCCCCGCCGGTTGCCACCACCGATACCACCGGGACCTCGCGGTCGATCGCATGCTCGAAGGCCAGCGCGACTTTTTCGCCGACCACCGACCCCATGCTGCCGCCGAGGAAGCCGAAGTCGATGACAATCAGCACGACCTCGTGCCCCTGGATCTTCGCGCGGCCAGTGATAACCGCTTCCGTCAGGCCGGTCCGCTCACGTGCCTGCTGCACGCGATGGCGGTACGGTTGCAGATCTGAAAAGCCAAGTGGGTCGACTGAAACGAGCCGCTGGTTGATCTCCTCAAACGTACCGTCATCAGCCAATGTGGCAATGCGCTCACGCGCTCCGATGGTGGCGTGCCTGCGGCAATGCGGGCACACTCGGTAGGTTGTCCACAGTTCTGAGCCAGAGACCGGGTTGCCGCACCCCTGGCACGTCTCCAACGTCTGTTCGACCGTTTGTTCGTCGCTTGCAGGTCGTACACTCACAGATCGTCTCACTTCCGCTGCACGTCCGCTTCAGCGTGGCGGATCGGTCGCGTCAAGCGCAGCGCGCAACATGCGCACGCGCTCCGGGTCTACCGGATTACTGATGATCCCCTCAGTCTTGAGCCACGTCCCCACGATCAC
>QEUZ01000502.1 GCA_003577355.1 Chloroflexota bacterium
GGTTATATGAAGCGTACATGTAGAGGTTGAAGCTTGGGTTCGCGTGGCCAAAGCTGCGTGCGACGAACTGAACCGGAGTGCCGCGTACGAGCATCCATGTTGCGGTAGTGTGACTGATGTCATGTGGGCGGTTGGGGGTAGGTGGCTTGTCATTTGAGGGAGTGACGCCTACAACGCGCGCTGGCATTCTATGCCCTTATGGTTCAGTTCAAGGACTAGTGAGCACAATCCGCCATCGGGGAGGGTGTAGACGCTGGGGTAGCGGTTGCGCTTCACTATAAGCGACTCCCGCCGTTACGACGCTGACAAGTTGGCCTGGTCGCACAAGCACCGTTGCTGTACTTGCCGTGCGCGAAGTTTGGCGATGCGATAGGGATTGAAGCGCGGAGGCGTAGTCAGCTCTGTCTCGTCGAAGAGCCGATGCGTTCGCCGACCTAGAGTTTCAATCCCGCCCAACCGAACCACTGCACGATGCAATGACGTACGCGCCGGACGATGTAGTCTTCTTCCATGGCCGCCCATCCAGCAGGATCTCGCAAGTAACCGTCCCGCTATCAATGCCGTTTTGTACCGAAATGTAGGCGAAATCGCCGCGAGACATGGTGTAGTTCTTTTCCCACCGGGAGACTCGTACATCCTCTTGGGCAGTGCCGCCTTGGTCGGTTGCGTATGTCAGACTCATCTCAGACGGACTCGTGCTATGTTCGACGCGATAGGTGACGCGCATCGTGTTTGAACTCGTACCCCCGGATGATGAGCGAGTCGCGGTTGGTCGGCGAACGATGCTTGCTGGAGTGGCATCGTTGCTGTTGAGCGAGTCCCCAATAGCTCCGAGAATTCCCAGCACTACACAAACGCCCAATACCACCGCGACGATCGAGAGCCCGCGGCGACTGGACGAAGAACCCATTGTTTCGGAAACCGGCGTTGCAAACATGGTCTGAGGTAGCGGCCGCGGGTTTCGAGCATCTTCGGCGCGAGCTTGCATGAGGAGTCGGTCGTACGGGATTCCGGTCGCCGCTGCGGCCCGCTCCAATTCCTGTCGAACCACCGTACGTGGTGTGCCGCAACTGGGGCAAAAGCGGGCGGTGCTCGCCATGGACGAGGCACAGTTTGGGCAGACGACGGTGGCAGCCATACCCCGATACCTCTTTCTACGTTTGCGTGGATGACACCATGCTTTCAGCGCCAGGATCGCCCTTGCCAAACGCGGCTTGCAAACGTGGGATTATCACAACACTATGTAGCGTTCACCTTGCGCGCCAGTTTACTAGATGCAGACAAGCAATTCGTCAAGACACCGACCTGACATCCAGACGTAAGTTAGTCGTGGGAGAATGCCTGCGTGTCACCGGGAGTGAAGGGAGCAGGCAATGGAGCTGAGCGCGGAGGAGTGCGGGCTGCTGGAGACGTACATGGCCCGCTTCACCAGTCTGGCTGGCGATCAACGTTCGGCGCACCTATTGACTGAGACGGTGCGCGGCATCCTCGGTAGTGCAAGCCTGTGTTGCGCGCGCATCGCGCGTTTTTCCCCCGACGCTCGCCGCTGGGCGCTATGGCGAGACCCGCATTCGGCGCATGCTGCGCGGTGAGACCCTCCAGCGCGCTCCGTTCGATGCCGACGACCTGAGCGCCCGGCTCCAGGCGCACGGCGTCGCACAGCTCATGGGTGCAGCGGCCATCTGGGTCGTGCTGGACGGGTCGGACCTGCGCAAGCCACACGCCCAGCAGATGGAAGCGATCCAGCGGGTGCGTCGGCTGGACGGCGCCGGCCTGGTCCCCGGCTATCGGACGCTGGCGGCGATCGGGATCGCACCGGCCAAGCGCGGGCTGCTCTACCAACGCCTGTTCAGCAGTACTGCCGAGGATTTCGTCAGCGAATCAGCCGAGATCCAACGCGCACTGCACTCGGTCGGGACGGCGCTCACGCCGCTCGGAGCACAGGTGACCT
>QEUZ01000503.1 GCA_003577355.1 Chloroflexota bacterium
TAGGTGTCGTCGCCCGCGCCGCCGGACATCGTGTCGGCGCCCGGGCCGCCGTCGATGACGTTGGCACCGGAGCTGCCCGTCAGCGTGTCGTTGAACGCATTGTCGATCACGTTCTCGAAATTCAACAGCAAGTCGTTGCCGCTACCTCCTGTCGACTGGATGCTTGACAGCCCAAGCCCGATCTGAACCGGGCCAGGTGCATCGGCGTACGAGATGGTGTCGGTGCCGGCCCCGCCGTCGATCTGGTTGTTGCCGTTGGAGGCGACGATCACGTTGTCCAATTCGTTGCCCTCGGCACTGTACGCGCGCAACACGAGGTTCTCGACGTTGGCCGGCATGATCAGGCTGACCGTCGACACGATGGTGTCGATGCCCTGTCCAGACACCTCGATCACGAGGTCGTCGAAACTGTCGACGAAGTAGGTGTCGTCGCCGGTCAGGCCGGTCATCGCGCCGGCCCCGGCCCCGCCGTCGAGCACGTCGTTGGCTGCGGTACCGGTCAGGATGTCGTCGTCCGGGCCCTGGCCGGGCAGATCGCTGACACCGGCCAGCGAACCCGTCACGTACAACCCGTGGCCGTCCGGGTTCACATAGTTCGGCACCACGCCGTGAAACAACATTCCGAATCGCAGGCCGGCGCTCGCCTCGGCCTTGTAGGTCGCGAGCTCACCACTCGACATCAGTCCCCAGTGCGGCGCGTCGGTGTAGGCGTCGGCCAGGCCGATGTTCATCGCGTCGACGACGTCCGAGAACTCGTGACCGGTGCCAAGGGTGGCGCGCAGCGAGAAGTACTCACCGGGGTTGACGCCGCTGCGGCTGCCTGGGACGCCCAGTTGTCGACCCCAGGACATCTCCGGCGTCAGCGCCACACGACCGAAGTTGACGAAGCTGGCCCAGCTGCTGCTGAGGTTGTTGACGTCGATGTCGCCGGGGGTCAGAAACGTCACCCCCCCGGACTCCGGACCCATCGTGACGGTGGCCAGCAAAGTCCCGGTGTTGCCCTTGTCGAGGAACAGGTTGGCAATGATCCCTTCGTCGTAACCGTTGTCGATGATGTTCCGGAACCGGAAGATGACGTCGTTCTCCGGGGTCGAGAGGTCTTCGAAGACATCGATCTGCAGGCTGGTCGCTGCCTGCCAGACGAAGTCAGGCGTCGCGCCGCCGTACCAGAAGAAGTTATAGGTGTGCATCATCGAATGGCTCCAAAGGCGGCAAGCTCGGGACGACCTTGGTGGGAGTCAGCAGGCACCGCGCCCCAATGGTTGCGACGCGGTGGCATCGCACTACCCCGGCGCCAGCGTTCCGCCTGACCCCACATCGATCGACAAGCAGGATTCACGCAACTCCGCTATATGCCAGCCAGTCGAAAGGCCGTCAATGCCGCACCCCGGGGGTGCAAGGCCGCCAACATCGAATCATCCCCACAAGCTGCTATCGCTCGTCTGTGTAACGCGCCGCGGCGGCGGCAACGGCCCACGGGAATACGTGATCGATAACGTTCAAGTCGCGCGTCACCCGACTCTGCAGCCGGGTCTCGGCTTCGGCCATACGCTGCGCGATGCTGACCGGGACCACGGCCTGTAGCACACGCCGGATCCGGCCAAGTAGGTACAACCGTTTCGAAGCGGCTACGTACAGGCTGCCAGGCACCGCCGGCGGCGCCAGCCCCGCATGCACCCATTCGTCGCGATGGCTTCGCAGCCAGTCGTAATACATGCGAAGGCTCGCGTCGGTGAGTCGTGCCTCGCCCTGGCGGAACAGGTTGGTCGCCGCCTTCTTTCGAATGCCGAAGGCTTCGCGCGGCACACCGGCCTCCTCGACGATGCGGCGTGCCACGGGCCTGGAGTAGTCGCCGGGCACGTCCCAGGGCGTCATCGCATCGCTGTGGCTCAGGCGGTGCACGTCGCGGATCTGCCGGACGCCGAGGAACGGCACCGGCAAGT
>QEUZ01000504.1 GCA_003577355.1 Chloroflexota bacterium
TTCGAGCGTCCGCAGGCGCTCTTCCAGCACCCTCAGCTCGCCGACGGAGTCGCGAATCAGGTCAGCAAGGGAGCGCTCGCCCGCATCCGGTGGCCGTTGCGGCAAATACCCGGTCGTGATGGTGGGCGGGATGCTGCAACTTCCTGAATCTGGCTCCAGGTCACCGGCAATGATCTGCAACAACGTGGATTTCCCGGAGCCGTTTGCACCGACCAACCCGACGCGATCTCCCCGGTTCAGAATGAATGACACATTCTGAAGGATCGTCAACGGGCCGTACGATTTTCCTGTCTGGTTGACAGAGAGAACGAATGACATTGCGACCTGTACCTCACTGTTTGCGTCGAGCGAGACCGGCTGCTGGCCGGCAAACGCGTGTGCTGAGGGTTACAGGTCGGTGGTCAACGGAGGGGGGCTCCCGCACTCGGACGCGGTCGAACACTGTTGCTCGACATGTTGACGATAGCACGTGCACGCTTCGCGTGCCAGTTGCGCTGCGTGTCAAACACGCAGCGCCGGACATGTACAGCGGGAAACAGCCGAGCAGGAACCGCTCCCCTACTCTCGTGCGTGCGCTGGTACAGCAGCAGCAGGGAAGAGACGGAGAACGCCATGATCGCTCGACAACAACCCTCGCGCCGCGCCTTCACGGACTGTCCCGGGGAGCTTGCCGCAGCGCTCGTCATCTCAGCGCTCGCGGCCGCAAGCGCGCTGTGCGGGTCGCTGGTGCTGCTTCTGGTTTGCGGCGGCCTTGCGACACTGCTGGGATTGCGTTGCGCCTCCTGGCGTGTGTGTCGCTTGTTGGCCGGGGCGGGGAGCGCAGTCGTCGTATCGCTCGCGGCGCCGGGGTTCGTCTCCGGTGGAGATGCACGCGTGTTGGTGGTTTGGCTCGGCGCTGCGCTTTTGTGGATGCTGCCTGTCCTGCTGGTGGGCAGTGCGCTGGGGGTGCTGGTACGACGGCAGGCTTCGCGGCGCGAGGTTGCCTACTCCTAACGCGCCTCGCTCCCGATGATCTCGTTGAGGGATAGCCAGCCGTTCCGGTCGGCATCCGCACTGAGGTCCCTGAGGATCTGACCTGCCAGCCCTGGCCCCTGATAGGTGAACGCGGTGTACAGTTGCAGCAGCGTCGCGCCCGAGCGGATGCGTTCTAATGCATCTACACCGCTCGATATGCCTCCTACGCCAATGATCGGGATACGGTTTCCGAGTGTGCGATAGAGCACTCGCACGACGTGGTTCGCTTGGGCGCGAAGTGGCGCCCCACTCAGCCCGCCAGGGAGGGACGCAAACGTTTCTGCCAGCCCGGCGCGACTGGTTGTCGTATTGGTTGCGACGATGCCGCTCACTCCGCCGGCTACGGCCGCTTCGGCTGTCGCTGCAATCTCGTCGTCGGTCATATCTGGGCTGATCTTCACGAGGATTGGCTTGGGGTCCCGCTCAGCCAATGCGGCCGCCTGTTTGTTGGCCGACACCACCTGCCGAACAAGCGCGCTGAGCTCGCCGGCGTGTTGCAGTGAGCGTAACCCGGGGGTGTTAGGTGAGGAGACGTTGATCGTGAAGTAATGGGCGACATCGAACAGCGCCGCAACGAGTGCGGCGTAGTCATCCGCGGCCTGTTCGATGGGGGTGTCTCGGTTCTTCCCGATATTGATGCCAAGCACGCCGGCGGGGGAAGCTCGAAGCAGGCGTTGGCGCACGTCTGCGGAGCCGCGACTTGGGAAACCCATCGCGTTGATCACCGCTGCGTGGTCGATCACCCGCCAAACACGTGGCCGGTCGTTGCCAGGCTGTGGGCGAAACGTCACGGTTCCAACTTCAACATGAGCGAAGCCGAGCGCGAACAACCCGGCGGTCGCCTCGCCATCCTTGTCCAGTCCAGCTGCCACTCCAAGGGGGTTCGCGAACGGCAATCCCCATAATCGCTGTCGCAGGCG
>QEUZ01000505.1 GCA_003577355.1 Chloroflexota bacterium
GGTGGCGACGATCACCGGCACCACACCCTCGTTCACGTTCGGGACTCTAATAGGGCGGGCTACGATGCATTCGGGATCTTCAAAGCTGTTGACGGCTTTCGGGTCAGTCCCGGCGATCTGATAGGCTGATATCACGCGGGTTGGTGTGAGCGCCTGCCAGCACAGGTCAACGGTCACGCTGTCGGTTTGGTTCCGGTTCACGATAAAAACCGCGCCGGTTTCGGTTTCGAGATCATGGGATGACGCCACATCCAGGACCGGCACAGCACCGAACTCGCGCGTCTCGATCAGCGGAGCTTTAACGGCAACATCCAACGCATTACCCGACGCCATCCGGCTGAACAGCACAATCGGATAGTAGGTCGTCTGTTTTAGCAAGCCGTCCCGCGTCGTGGTGATCGGCGAAATCACATTCACGATTTGAGCCAGACACGCAATCTTCACTACGTCGGACTTGCGCAGGAACACGTTCATCCATTGCGCCACAACCAGCGCATCTTCCAGGTTGTAGATTTCCTCGCTCAGATGCGGCGCTTCGGCCCAGTTCCCATTGCTGCTGCGATCCTTGTACCAGACGTTCCATTCATCCCACGACAGATACACATCGTGCGTCGAGCGCCTCTTGGCCTTGACATAACGCAAGATGCCCGTCAACGTGTCGACGGCATTCTCGAAATCTACGCTGAGCGCCAGATAGCTGGCGGTATCGTCATTGTAGTTCGTGGCATAGTAGTGCATCGAATGATAGTTGACATACTCCCACGCGATCTCAAGCGTCACGCGATCCCATTCAGGATAAGTCGGCATCCGCGGGCTGGATGACCCGCACAACACGGTCTCGATGGAAGGATCGTGCATGCGCATCATCTTGGCCGCCTCAAGCGCCTTGCGACCATATTCGTCGGCTGGGAGCTGCCCGATTTGCCAGGGGCCGTCCATCTCGTTGCCAACGCACCAGTATTTCACACCGTACGGCTCGGCATGGCCGTTGCGGGCGCGCAGATCGCCATAGACTGTGCCAACCGGCGCGTTGCAGTACTCGACAAGGTTGGCGGCGTCCTGGATGGTGCCGGTGCCCATGTTGACACCCAGCATCGGCTCGGCATTCAGTTCCCGGCAAAAATGCAGGAACTCATCCGTGCCAAACTGATTGGTTTCGATAGATTGCCAGGCGAGGTTCCGCCGACGCCGACGTTGATCTCGAGGGCCGATTCCATCTTCCCAGCGATAGCTACTCATGAAGTTGCCGCCGGGATAGCCTATCGCGCGCAGATTGAGGTCGCGCAGCGCGGCAAGCACGTCCCGACGCAATCCGTATTCATCGGCATAGGGCGATGCCGGATCATAGATACCTTCATAAATACACCGCCCCATATGTTCTGCAAACCCGCTGAAGAGGAATGGCGAGATGGTGCTGATGACTCGGTTTGTGTCAATGTATACAGTAGCTTTTGCCATATTCGGGGCACCTCATAAGAAAGAATGTTCTGGAAAAAATCGATGCGCAACAGCGGAATGGCGCAGCGGCACCCGTCATCAATGGTCAGTGGTGCATGCCGCGCGCTAATTCGGCGAAACATCTTTCATCCCCGTGCCTGTGGCGGCAACACCTTACGTGACCGGACGGCGCAGCACCGGCAACACCACGATGCGTGGAATCATCGCCGGTACCGAATATCGCCCGCTGAATTGCGATCAAGGTTGTGTTCCAGCCTCAGTTTTCTCGACGTGTTCCGAATACAAGTAGCATTTCACCGTTTGCCGTCCAACCTGGACATCCGGCGGATCAGCCTGGCGGCAGATATCCATCACTTTGGGGCAGCGGCCCGCCAACTTGCACCCGATTCTCACGTACTCTTTGATTTCGGTTCCCCCAAGCTCGCTATGTATTGCCCAGCACTCGCGTTTTGAGGGAGTAGGCTC
>QEUZ01000506.1 GCA_003577355.1 Chloroflexota bacterium
CGCATGCCCTCCTCGAACGACACCGGCTCGCGGAAGCCAAGCTCGCTGCGGATGCGCGCCGAACTGGCCAGCAGGTCCTGCGCGACGTTGCCCATCGGCTGCAGGTGGGCCGGCATCCGCTCGACGGGCAACTCGACCACTCGCCCCGTCCATCCGGCAGCGACCCCTATCGCCTCCACCCATTGGCGCAGGGTCGGCGCGCCGTCGTCGCAGATGATGTAGTCACGCCCGGCGGCGCGTTGGTCGGTTGTCGCCAGGGCGATACCGGCGGCGACGTTCTCGACGTAGCCCCAGGTGCTGCGCCAACCTGCGCTGCCGGCATCGAGCAGGATCACCTCGCGGCCAGCATCCATGCGCGTAAGGTAGGGGTAGAGCCGGTGTTGACGGTCGCCGGGGCCATAGGTCATCGGCAGGCGCAGGATCGTCACTGGCAGGTCGGATTGCTTGCGCGCCGCAGCAGCGACGGCGTTCTTGTCGTAGTCGTCGAACCAGCGCAATGGGTCGTCGGCAGCGCGCGGCTGCTCGCCACGGTAGGGGTAGAGCCGCTCGCGCAAGGGGGAGTCTTCGGTCAGGGGCGTTGGCAGGATGTCACCCGGCTCACTGCCAACGAACCTGCCGTAGGCCCGGAAGGTGTCGATGCTGCTGAGGATGACGACGCGCTCGGTGATACCGCGCAGCGTTTCAACCAACAGCTCGCCATCGCGGGCGGTCATCGCCCAAGTATCCAGCACCACTTCCGGCGCGAGCGCCGCGAACTGCTCCCGGTACTCTGGCAGGCGCGTCCGGTCGCCGTGGATGCGCTCGGCGCCTGGCAATGGGTCGGTATCCGTCACACCACGATGAAAGAGCGTGACCTGATGGCCATCCATCAGCAATTGCCGCACGATATGCGGCCCCATGAACCGCGTGCCACCCAGGACCAGTACGCGCATGTTCACTTCCCTCTCCTCGGCCTGGCGCTCTGCCAGCCATCAGGTATCCTACGCGAGAAACACGCGACAAGCTGGGGCAATCGGGGCGGCAGACACGCGCCGGCCAAAGGGGGATACCGTGGAACAAGGCACCGGCACGATCGCCTTTTACGATCCGAATGCGAACTACGGCTTCATTGAGGCCGACGACGGCGGGCCGGATGTGATCTTCCAGCGCCGCCCGGATGACCCGCCGTTGGAAGTCGGCGACCCGGTTGGCTTCACGCTCATCCCCCGCCCGGCGGTGACGCCACGCGGCCGCGAGGCGCTCCTTGTCTGGAAGCTGAGCTTCGTGCCGGCAGCCGCCTGATCGGGCAGCGCGCGCTCCACGCCACGGCTCGCACGACGTTATGACACGGGGCCACCTACGCGGCCCCGTGTGCTTCAGTTGCGCTCCTGACGCTGGCTGCGGCATCCGTGCTAATTGAACGGGTCGCCACATACCCCATCGAGACAGAGGTTGCAGGGGCGACAGCTGATGTCGTCGCAGTATTCGCAGTCACCGCAGTCCGCAGTAGTGTCACAGGCTGTGCGGCAGCCGTCATTGCCGGAACACTCCAGCCCCGGTCCACACTCGTAGGGCACGCACTGGTCGTTGACGCACATTTCGCAAGCGCTGCACGACGCGATACATTGCCCCTGGCTGCAGTGGTAACAGCCGCTACTCTCGCAGGATGTGCACACGCCGTCGTTGCAGAACTCGCATTCGCCGTCGCATGTGTTCAGCAGCTCCCCTGCGTCGCACTCCTGGCAGAGGCTCGCGCTTGCCAGCGGCAAACAAACTGCCAGACCGTTTGGCAGGTACTCGCACTCTTCGCAGTCGCTGCAAATGTCACTCGGCAGGCAGGAAATGCTGTACTCATCACATACGGAGCAGGGGTTGCAGCTCGGCTCACACTGCCCGGTATCCTCGTTGCATTGCTGACAGTACCCGAACTCGCAGGAGATGCAG
>QEUZ01000052.1 GCA_003577355.1 Chloroflexota bacterium
GCAACACCGGGCGGAACGCTACCCAGTCTACGAACACGACCCTGACTATGTGATTGGCGTACTGCACGCCCGCGACGCGCTGTCGGCATTAGCCGCCGGAAAAGAGCTCGATCTGCAGAGTCTGGTACGGCCGGTCCTAACCGTGCCATCAACGTTGCCGCTCGACCGGCTGCTCGAAGCGATGCGCGAAGGCCGCACGCACATCTGCGTCGTTGTTGACGAGTATGGCGGCACGGCTGGAATCGTCGAACTGGAACGATTGATGGCGCGCCTCGTTGGTCAGATACCGGACGAATTCGACCCAGTGGACGATACCCTCGGCGCGGTCGCCGCACACGATGATGCGGCTACCGTCGTTGTCGATGGTTTGACGCTCGTCCAGGATATCAACCAATCGTTCAACTTGGCACTGGACGAAGAGCGGGCACACACGATTGGTGGGCTTGTCTTTCACGCCATCGGCCGTACACCGCGCTTGGGAGACCAGGTTGAGCTTGATGGCGTGCGCTTGACCGTGTTGGAACTGGACCGCCTGCGCATCAGCTCGTTGAAACTGGAGCGCGTGCGTACCGATGTTGCAAAACCAGAGGGTTAGGAGCGACGAGGGGTGAATGATCGTGAGCCGGTGGCGTCGAAGTTGCCAGTCATCGACGTGGCGGGGACGCATGCCCAGATAGGATCGGCTATCGGGGAGTCGCTGCGCGACGGGCTTCAGCGCGTCGCAGCAGGGCACTGTGAGAGCCTTGAGCGTTCAATCGGCCTCGAACACGCTCTGGCGTTGGCGCGCCAGTTGGAGCAACCCAGCCGTGCAGCATTGCCGGCCTGTATCGAGGAGCTCGAAGGAATGGCAGCGGGGTCGGGCGTCGACTTCCTGACCCTATTCAGCATGAATGCGCTGCAGGAGATTCGTTTCCTCGCCGGTCGCGATGGGGCCAACCCCGACGCTGACGACGACGATGAAGACGGCTGTACGAGCCTTGCGTTGAGCAGTGAAGCAACGCTGCATGGCAACGTGTTGCTGGCCCATAACGAGGACGCCGGTACGGAGCGTGGCGAGCTCCCCTATATCGTGCGGGCGCGTCCGACGGGCCGGCCAGCGTTTGTGGGCTTTGCCTACTCCGGGTTGCTGCTGTACCAGGGCTGCAACGCGGCCGGCATCGGGTCGGTTGGCAACGCACTGTACACCCGCGATATTCGCGTCGGGACGCCGAAGCTGCTTGCGTACCGTGACGTGCTGGACGCCGAGTTCCTCGAAGACGCCTTACGTCGGGCGACCCGACCGTGGAGAGCAAACGGAAACAACCACCTCATCGCCAACGCTGAAGGTGACATCTATGACCTTGAGGTAAGCGGAGGTGATTTCGCCATCCTGACGCCGAACAACGGCACACTCGCCCATGCGAACCACATCGTTGATGCGCGATTACGTCAACTCGAATGGGGCGACCTGCTGAACTCCCGGTTGCGCCAGCAGCGGGCCGAGCGGCTCCTCAGCAGCCAGCATGGTCGGGCGACAGTGGAGTCGATCTGGGCGATCCTTACCGACCATAGCAATGCTCCGAAAAGCATCTGCAAGCACATGCATCCCGAACATAACCCGCACGTCCAGACGGTCGCTGGGGTCGTTATTGACCTGACCGCAGGGGAGATCCAGGTGCGGCCGGGTAATCCGTGCCAAGGGGAGACGACGACCGTGCGCTTGAGCGCCTGATCGCTCAGCGACTGACCGCCGCGCGTAGCGTCGTCACATTATCTGCCAGGAGCGCCCGGATGCTATCGAGCACCGTGAGCAGGTCCAGCAGGTCGTCCCCCTCGAAGTAACGCACGCCATCTGCCAGCTCGCCGCACTGGTCGAGCAGTGCAGCGAGCTCTTCGCGGGTCTTGCGTTCGAGATCGGTGAAGCGGTCCTCGATTGCCATGGTCACCCTATCCTGAGCGCGGCTTGTGGCCGGGCCGTGATGGCGTGGCGTCCGACCGGCGACCTCCACTGGTCGATGCGCCGCCATTCCCCGTTGGTTCTCCGGCAAGCTCATCGAACTCGTCGTATTCGTCGTCGTCTTCAACCTCTTCGTATTCGATGATGACGTCGCCAGTGGCCAACGCGTTCAACGTGCGCAGGGTGTCGTACATCTCGAATGTCAGGTCCTCGAAGCTCACTGCACCGGCGACATAGCCGTTGAATAGCTCGCTCATATCAGCGACCAGTTCCTGGACGATCTCGTCGCGCTCTTCGTCGCTGAGCTCTCGCTCGGCCAGTTCGTCGTCGTCATGCGTGTCGTGCGTCATGCTGGCGCCTGCCCTTCCTGCTTCAGCCGATTCTTCCCGGGTGTGTAACGCGTGGAACTGCGCGCGTACCCTCGTCGTTTACACTCAGAGGTAGGGGGCAATGCCCCACGCCGCATCGGGACGACCGACGCATGGTGATTGTTGCACGCGCGAGTGACTGTAGGGGATGCACGCGGACGCATGGTAACGACTCCGACGACCAATCAGCCACAAACTGACCGCAGTGGTCCACGGATCGGAGGTCTGCGGGCGATCGGCACACTGACGATTCTGATCGGGATGCTCTTTGCTGGGGCGTCGTGGGCCGTGTTATCCGACCGTGAGGGTGAGAATCAGCAGACGTTCGACCGCATCGCCACGATCCAAGCGAACCAGACGCCAGCGTTCCCAATCGGCGTCGTCCCGCCGACGCCGACCGAAGGTGGCGCGCCAACTCCCACGCTTGAAACGACGAGCGCCGATGTGCCGCTGCTCCAGCCGATTGACCCGACGCCGACGCCGCCAGCAGCGCCGACTCCGGCCGCGACGCGCGAGGTTACTCCACCGGCTCCAACCTCGACCCCCTGGGTGCTACCGACGCCTGTGCCAGATATGCCTCCACCGACGCATATTTCCATTCCGGCTGTCGGGATCGACACCGAAGTGGTTCAGGTGAGCTCGTATACCGTCGTGATCCAAGGCGTGACGGTGTTGCAGTGGAACGTGGCTGATTGGGCAGCGGGCCACCACGATACCAGCGCCAGCCCAGGGGAAAACGGCAACATCGTCATTGCCGGTCACGACGATTATCGGGGTGAAGTCTTCCGCGGCTTGCACGATGCCGAGATCGGAGACGACGTTTACCTGACCTCCGCCGCAGGCACGTTTCACTACACCATACGGGAGATTCACCTTCGCAAGGAGAAGGGCGTCGAGCTTGGCGAGCGCCTGGCGACCGGGCTGTTCATGGGTCCGATGCCGGAAGAACGCTTGACGCTCATCACCTGCTGGCCCTATGGGGTGGACGATCATCGTATGATCATCGTCGCAAAGCCTGCCGTGGCGGATACCGGCACGAATGCTCCCTGACAGGGTATCGCCAGCGGGCCATTCTGGATTCTGACGGTGAGGGGCGTTCTGGCGGAGTGTTTGGCTCCGGCCGCTCGCGGCTTCCGCTCGCCCCTGACTGAGGAGGCTATGTGTCCCTGTTCCGCTCGCGAGTCATCGCTGGGCGCTATGAATTGCGTGCCCCGCTTGGTGAGGGGACGTTTTCGATCACCTGGCGCGCGACCGACAACCTGCTGGGTCGGGATGTCGCCGTCAAGGTGTTGCGCGAGCAATACAGCAACCACCCCACCTTCGCTCCCCGCTTCGAGTATGAAGCGCGTGCAGCGGCGTTGATCAGCCACCCCAACGTCGTTGCCGTGTTTGATTTCGGTCGCGACGACGACCTGCGCTACATTGTGATGCAGTATGTCCCCGGCCCGACGTTGAAGGAGTTCATCCGCCACGAGGGCCGGCTGCCGATCGACGAGTCGATTGCCTTTGCCCGGCAGATCCTCGAAGGACTCGCGGCCATCCACGATGCTGGGATCATCCATCGCGATGTCAAGCCGCAAAATGTGCTGCTCACCGAAACCCGGCAGGCGAAGTTGACCGACTTCGGCATCGCCCGCTCGCTTGCTGAAAGCGACCTCACCGGAACGGGCACGGCGATCGGTACAGCTGCCTACATGGCCCCTGAACAGGCTGCGGGGGATGAAGTCGGCCCTGCGACCGATTTGTACTCGGTCGGTGTGATCCTGTATGAGATGCTCACCGGGCGCTTACCGTTCCCTGGGGATAATCCGGTGCAAGTCATGTACCGGCATGTGAATGAGTTGCCCCAACCGCCCCGCTCGATCAACCGGCAGATTCCGTTATCGCTCGAAGCATTTGTCTTGCGCGCGCTCTCCAAGAACCCCAGTGACCGCTACCCAGATGCGCGCACGATGCGTGATGCGCTGCTGAACCCAGCTTCGGAACCGACGATTGTCGTGCCCAGCCAGCCACGGCCGGCGCCAGAACAGGCAACAGCCCTTGCCCGTAGCGTGCCCGTGCAGCGACCCGCTGCGCAGGTGGCCGGCGGTGCACAGACTGGCGCGTTGCCAGCGACACGGGCCGGGGCCGTGCCTCGCACTGCGCAACGCCCGGTTCAGCGCCGTCCGCGCCGGTCGGGTGCGCTGGCGGTTGTGGTTCCTGCAATCGTCTTCGTCGTGATGATCGGAGCTATAGCAGCCTTCGCGTTCATGAGCGGTGGTGATGGCGAGACGTCGGGCCAGGTCCCCACCGCAACCGTTCCGGTGGTTGTCGCGACCGAAACTCCTGAAGTAGCGGCCACAGCCACAGAGGAACCGACCGAAGAGCCCACGAGCGCGCCCACGGAAACCGCCACGGCCGAAGCTCCCACGCCAACGAGCGAGCCTCCGACGCCGACGGCGACGACGCCACCGACTGCGACGGCTACGTCAACGGCCACCGCAACCGCAACGGTGACGCCAACCCCCGAACCAACAGCAACGGCGACACCTGAACCGGAGCCAACGGCGACTCAACAAGTCGGTATACCGTTCAACGAACCGTTCCCGGCTGCAGGGTTACCGCCTTCTATCACCCTTGGCCCGGCGGCCCGCTTTGGTCCCGACGCGTTCGTCGGCGCCTATCGCAGCGCCGAAGGGAACGATTTTCGGCGACCATCCGCATTCTTGTTCGGGCCGGGTTCCGGCTACGACAGCGCCACGGTTACCTTCTCGGTTCTTGATGACCCAAGTTCGCACATTGTCATCGTGCTGACCGGCATCGACGATCAGCGACGGAGCAATGCACCGATGCGTCTCCTCCTCAACGACAACGTCGTGTGGGAGGGGGAGAGCCCATTCGGTGACTTGGTGTGGACGGAGGTCGGCTGGTTGATCGGCAACCTTGACTGGTTGCGCGCGGGTGAGAACACGCTGACCGTGCAGATCATGCCTGCCGATGAAGACGATAACGACAACGATGTGCTTGAGCCGCCCTGGGTAGGGTTCTCGGCCAGCGTCGTGTTCTACGGGTAGGGTTGCGTTCAGGCGATGGTTTGACCACCGTCGGCCACCAGCACAGCGCCGTGGACGAAGCTCGCGTCGTCGCTGGCAAGAAACAGTGCACAGGCGGCCAGTTCCTCCGGCTCGGCGTAGCGTCCGAGCGGGATAGATGCGACGGCCGCCGCAAGCAACTCGGGGTCCGCAACGATATCGTTCGTCAGGCGGGTCCGCACAAAGCCAGGTGCGATTGCGTTGACGCGGATCCGCTCTGGGCCGTAGGTCACCGCCATTGCGCGGGTGAGCGCAATCAGGGCGCCCTTGGTTGCCGCATAGGCGTGGGTTGGTCGTGTGGACGTGCCGGTCAGTGCACTGCTTGAGGATGTGATGATGATTGAGCCGCCCCCCGCGCTGCGCAAGTGGGGAAGTGCGGCGCGACACACGGCATAGACCCCGCGCGCGTTGATATCGAACGCCAGGTCCCAGCGTTCCGGTTCGATCGATTCGACAGTCCCGCCGACGACGACTGTTCCGACGGCAGCATTTGCAAACACGATGTCGATGCCAGCCAATGCGATGGCTGCATTGTCGACGGCTGTGGCGACGGCTCCCAAGTCGGCCATGTCCGCTTCAAACAGGTGGATCGCCTTGCCCGCTCGCGTGAGTTCTGCCGCGATGAGCGCTGCGTCCTCCATATTGGTGTCGAGCAGCGCGACGGACGCGCCTTCTGCCGCAAAGCGGCGCGCCGTCGCTGCACCGATGCCCGTTGCACCACCGGCGATCAACGCTCGCTTGCCGTCCAGCCGTCCAGCCACCTGTCTCTCCTTCTGCGAACGTTGGCCTACTCCGCAATAGGATACCCCCAAGCGCTGAGCTGTGCGCCCTGGAGTCATTCGATGCGTCGCGCACCTATCAACGGGAAAGTGCTCTCGCAGATGTGCCCGGCGCGGCTGATTGCCTTGCATCGCAACGGCAGATCTGCAGGCTCCAGCCTCTAGCGGCGAACAGAACTACTCTGCTGGTCGAGGGGCAAGAGTCCGCTGTCGTTCAAGCAGTTTCTGGTACAGAAGCAGCCGGTGGCAATCGGAGGCGATCAGTCGTACCGCCGGAAGACCGCGACCGCGTTTTGCCCGCCGAACCCGAAGGCATTGACCAGGGCGGCGCGTATTGGTAGCTCTCGCGCTTCATTCGGGACGTAGTCAAGGTCGCAATCAGGGTCTGGGTATTCCTGGTTGATTGTCGGTGGTACTGTGCCGGTTTCGATCGCCTTGACAACCGATACCGCTGCGACAGCCCCAGCTGCGCCCACCAAATGCCCAATCGCTCCCTTGATCGAGGACACTGCAAGCTTGTGAGCGTGGTCGCCAAATGCGCGCTTGATCGCCAGCGTCTCGGCTTTGTCTCCCAGCGGGGTGCTGGTGCCGTGTGCGCTTAAGTAATCGACGTCTTCAGGCGTAAGGTTGGCAGATTTCAGCGCCAGGAGCATCGCTTTCATTGCGCCGCTGCCGTCTTCCAGTGGCGCGGTGATGTGGAATGCGTCGGACGACATTGCTCCGCCGGCGAGCTCGCAATATACCCGTGCGCCGCGTGCCTTGGCATGCGCTTCGGTTTCTAGGATGAGCGCGCCACATCCCTCGCCGAAGACGAACCCATCGCGTTCGGCGTCAAACGGCCGGCTTGCCCGTTGCGGTTCGTCATTACGACGTGAAAGCGCCTGCATATTCGAGAAGGCAGCAACCGCAACTGGGTCCATGCCGGCCTCTGTCCCACCGGCGATGACGACATCCACAACACCTGTCTGGAGCAGCTCGTAGGCATCAACGAGCGCCTGAGAGCCTGCTGCACAGGCCGCGACGCCAGCGCGCACTGGCCCGTGGATACCCAGCGACAGTGATATCTGGCACGCGGCCATGTTGGGGGCAAACAGCGGGATGAAGAATGGGTTGACCCGGCTCGGCCCCTTGGTGTGGTAATTGATGACCTCGCGGGACATCGTGGGGATACCACCACCCCCCGTGTTCATGACCACCCCAACGCGGTCGGAGTCTTCGGGGTCGATGCTGATACCAGCGTCGTTGAGTGCCTGCACGGCGGCGGCAACAGCGAACTGCGAGAACCGGTCCATGCGGCGGGCGGCGCGATGTTCGATGTACTGCTTTGGGTCGAAATCCTTGACTTCGGCAGCGATACGCACATCCAGTGGAGATGGGTCGAAGGCTTGCAGCGGCCCGATGCCGGATTGGCCAGCAATGAGCTGCTCCCAGAATGTCGTAGGATCGTTCCCGAGCGGGGTCAGTGCCCCCAGACCTGTTACGACGACCCGCGTCCGCGCCACGCTCGGATTCTCCTCACTCCACAGTCACCGCCGGCCTCAGCGCTACTTGGCCTCAACCGGCAAACCCAGATCTGCCATCGTGAATGTTCGCGCTTCGCGCTTGATCCGGCGGATCAAGCCGCTCAACACCCCGCCTGGTCCGATCTCCAGGAAGGATGTCGCGCCATTATCCAGCATTTCACGCACGGAGCCGGTCCACATCACCGGGCGCACGACGTGCTGGCCGACGTTGCGTCGAATCTCATCGACCGACGTAACAAACCGCCCGGAGATGTTGGCGACGACTGGAATCTCCGGGGCGTGAAAATGCACTTTCGCCGCGAGCTCGTTCAACTGCGCCCCAGCGCGCTCCATCAGCGGCGAATGCGAGGCAATGCTGACACCCAGCCGGATCACCTTGCGCGCGCCTGCTTTCGCGGCCATCGACATGGCGCGTTCCAGTGCAGCTAGCTCTCCGGAGATAACGGTTTGCCCGGGGCAATTGTCATTGGCGACGACGACGATGCCGCCCTGCGCGGAAGCATCTTCGCATACGACGACGAGGTCTTCGCTCTCCATGCCGATGACTGCCGCCATGCCGCCAGGGCGCTCCTCGCCCGCTTCTTTCATCAGGCGGCCGCGTTCGCGGACAAGGCGCAGCGCATCGCCAAAGTCGAGCACCCCAGCCGACACCATTGCGGTGTATTCACCGAGGGAATGCCCCGCTACACACACGGGGGAAATCGTTTCGCCGAGCGCGCGCCAGCGTTCCCGCAGCGCTTCGAGTGCTGCAAGGCTAACGGTGAGAATCGCCGGCTGGGTGTTGATTGTATCGTCCAACTCTTCCGCGGGACCACGAAAGCACAAGTGTGAGAGTGAAAAACCCAACTGGTCGTCAGCTTCCTCGAACACCCGGCGGGCAGCCGCGGATTCGATATGCAAACGCTGCCCCATCCCGACGAACTGGCTACCCTGTCCGGGGAAAACAAATGCGACCCTTGCGCCATGCGAAGAGAGTCCCGCACCCGATGGCTCTTGATTCATCGGTACCCCCACCCCAATTCGCATTGTCCCGCACAACGCCAAATGCTCCGGTAACCCGCCGGAGCATTTGGCACTATACCACTGGGCGAAGAAGTTGACAGTTGGTTCCCCTCTGTTCACGGGCTGGCGACCGCATAACCTGCGCCGCGGTGGCCACCGGACGTCCGCCAGCATGCCCAACGGCGCGGCAGGTTGCAAACAGGATCCACGCCCACCGTCTGCGAGTGCTCTCCCTCACCGCAGCCTGTGACGCTGTGATGCCTCGCTCGTGGCGGCACACGGCCACATGTGAGCCTGCACTGGGTCAAGCGCTTAGGTTAACCGTTGCGGGCCAGCTACGAGCGGGATGGCCAAGACAACGCCGAACCGAGCGGCCAGGTAACCAGTGTTCCAACCACCGTCCACTGTCGGGCAAAGTCGCTCGTTTCATCAGGGAAGAGCGCTTCAGACAATGACAATAACACTATACGTCACTGGTCACTGTACTAACCTGCCTGCCCGCTTGTACGCAGCCGTGGTGGCGAGCGTGACAGTCCACCCCGGTGGACGCGATATGCACGCTACAGGATCCGCCGAGTCGCGAGCGTCTCTGGGCGATAGTCACGCCACACAGGGATGCCGCAATAGCGTTCGCCCTCCGGGCAGAAGGGCTTGTTCGCGGCGCGCGACCGCAGCACACACGGAGGTGCGCTCACCCAATGGCCGATTGTGGGAAGGACTGCCCGCACCTGATCGGTTTCCTGCCGTGCACTGTCGAAGATCTCACGTTGCGCGTTGAAGCAGAGTCGCTTGACCCACTTCCAATAGTACGTCATCAACGTGCCGCTTTCGTAGAAGCGCACACGGTGGCTGTTGGGTAACAGGTACAGCACGCTTTCGGCCGGAACGCCGTCATCCAATAAGTCGTTCTTTGCCTCCCATAGGGTCTGAACGACCGCATTGTATTCCGTGAGCGCTGCATCGCAGCGTTGTATCTCCAGCGGCACAATCACGTCGGGCGAAGGCCGCAAGTGCGCCAGTAGTACTGGAGACGACGACAGCGTGCCACGGTGACGCTGGTTCTGGGCATCTTCGGCCCCACTGATGCGCTTCTGGAACGTAAACGGTACGTGGTTGAGGGTTTGCATCAGCTTGCTGTTCATCGCCAGGAAGAGCGGATGGCCAAGGTAGGCATTTCTTGCTGGGTCCATGACAGCGGCGATCGCGTCGCTGTCGCTCAACGTCGTCGTCGTTACGCCGAGGACGGTACGTACAGCATCGGCCAACACGCGCTCGGCGTCCGGGTTGTATGCCGCGAGGCGAGAATCCAGCCCACCAAGCGCTGCGTCAAACTCAGCGAAGAACGCGTCGTCCTCTTGTCCGGCCAGCGCCGTTTGCGTGTTGGCGAGCGCCTCGAACTCCAGCGTATCGGACGCGCCGAGGATCTGCAGGTCGATTGGGTACGCAGGCGTCCCAAGGAACAATGGGTCGATGCGCAACACTTCGTCGACCATTGCGTTGACAATCCAGCGTACTTCGGCGGGTACATCCAACTGGTTTGCGAGGACGTAATAGCGCAAGAGCGTCAGTCCGTTGATCGTATGGTAGAGGTGGGCCGGTGTCGCCAGTGGCAGTACGTAGCGCGCGACCTCCTGCGCCTTCTTCTGCACTGCGTCGGCGATCTGTCGTTCGGCGTCGGCGTCGCGGCTCCTGGCGCGCGCCGGAAATACTTGGCGGTACCGCGCTGCCAAATCGGGAGACAAGATGCTGCACAGGTTGCGGTAGCCTTCGATCGCGCGCTCCATTGCAGCCCGGTATACAGCCGCCTGGCGTTCGGTCAGTTGCGGCGTGGTCATCACTTTGCCGGAGACTTCGCGGTACCGCTGGCTGACCTGCTCGGAGTTGTAGTGGGGATGGTGGTGGAAGAACGACCAGATCGCCAGGCGCGATACGCCGTCGAGCACGAACACGAAGTTCGCGTGTTGAAATGTCGTGTGGTGCCCGGCGTCGAACAGGTCACGATATAGCCGCTCGGCCCGCGCGCGACGTGCCGGGCGCAGCTCGTCACCGGCGTCCAACGTTGGGTCGAGCAGTTTTAGGACGTTTTCCACACGTGCCGGCCGTGCACCGTAGCACGACCAGGCAGCCGCAACGGTGAGGGCGAACGGATGGCTCGTCGATTCGTCGGTCAGCAAGCGCACCGAAGGTGCAGGGGACGCAAATGGCCAGTTGTGTTTTGCTGGCTGCGCCGGGAGGGCGGACATTGGCGGCTCCGTTCCGGGGTAGGATCAACGAGTGTACGTACATAGTGTACGCGAGGATTAGCATACGGACTTCTTGCTGCCGAATCAAGATGTGACAGACGGTCACTCCAACCGGCGTCAGCGTTCCGTAAGGAGCGAGTGGTAGATTGTGAGCATGATACTGGCGCTGTCGAGTTCGCGAATTACTAGCAGACGATGCGTTTTTCGATGAGCGTTTCCACGCGTAGCTCAAGACGGCCGTTGCGATCTGACGCCAGCCTCAGCCGTGCAACACGTCTGCATCTACGGGTCTCCGGGTGGCTGGCCGGAGTTGTGACCGTTGCCGCAATGTTCCTATTGCGGGAGATCACCGGGCGGGAGTCGCTCGTTGAGCTGATCGCGTATACGGTCGTCCAGACGATGCCGGTGGGGCTGTTCGCCTTCCTGCTCGACCTGTTACAAGGCTCGGCCAAGCAGGTGCTGTTGGCGTCGGTCATCCTGGGGGCGATTCTGGTTGGCGGGTGGCTGGCACGGCTCGACGGCGGGCCGGCCAACGCTCCCACTACCAGACGCCGGATCGTGCGCATCGTCTGGTTGGCGGCTGGCGTCTGGCTCCCCGCCAGCTTGTTGGCCGTACTCGTGACGAGCTACATCTCCGTCGAGGGTATCTCTAACCGTGGTCTGGCGGTTCTGTGTTTCGATGTGCTGCTCGTATCGCTGACCTTCGCATTATCGCTCTATGGGCTCTTTCCGCTGGTTCGGCAAGCCTTTTCATTTCACGGCGTCGATGATATCGACCGCCCGCCGGCCGACTTGGGACGACGAAAGCTCGTGGCGCAGGCTGTTGTGGCAGGGGTAGCGCTGGTCGGCGCCGGTTACCTGGGCAAGATCCTCAATGGGATTACGGGTGGATCGTTTGCGAGCGGAAGTGGCCAAATCCCTGCCGATGTGACGCCAGTTGGCCGCTTTTACCTCATCTCGAAGAACTTCATTGACCCCGACATCGACGAACAGGATTGGTCGCTGGAAGTCACCGGCGCTGTTGTCCAACCGCTCCGCTTTTCCTACACCGACCTGGTGCAGTTGCCCGCGGTGGAACAGATGACGACGTTGACCTGTATCTCCAACGAGGTTGGCGGAGACCTGATCTCGAATGCGGTATGGACTGGTGTGCCGCTTGCACATTTGCTCAACAGCGCCGGCCTCCGCCCCGAGGCGGCCGAACTGGTGATCTACGCTGCCGACGGATACACCGAGTCGTTCCCGCTGTCCAAAGCACTGGAGCCCACCACGCTTGCGGCGTACATGATGAATGGCGAGAGGCTCACACGACGACACGGTTTTCCGGTGCGACTCGTGGTGCCGGGCAAGTACGGCATCAAGAATGTCAAGTGGGTACGCAAGCTTGAACTGGTCTCGGGTGACTACAAGGGCTACTGGCAGCAACGCGGTTGGACCGATGATGCGACGATCCACACGCTGTCGCGCATCGATGTCCCCGGTTCGCGGGCGATTGTCCCTCGTGGTCCACAGGAAATCGGCGGCATCGCATTCGCCGGTGACCGGGGTATCAGCAGGGTTGAATACAGCGTCGACGGGAGCGACTGGCAACAGGCTGATGTTACGCAGCTTGCCCCGCTTGCCTGGGTCATTTGGCGTTCCACGTGGAACCCGCAGCAGCCCGGCGCCTACACCATCAGCGTGCGAGCGACTGATGGATCTGGAGATGTGCAAACCGCGCAGACACGTCCGCCGATTCCCGATGGGGCAACTGGGTTGCATACGGTTGAGGTCGGAGTAACCTGATCGGACCACCTCATCAGGCGCGCAGGCAGCGGTGCGGTACACTCCTGTGGTTGTCCTATCGCGGCCAGAGGGGCAAGGCGCGTGTACACAATCGACCAGGGTGAAGAAGGACTCGATTATCGCCGTCGCTATCGCGGGCTCATCGGCGTCAACAGCAAGATCCCGATCCGCGACCGATCGATCCTGTCCCTTGTCTACACGCCGGGTGTCGCCGAAGCGTGCCTCGAAATCAACCGCGACCCGAACAGCGCATTTGATCTCACCAGCCGGGGGAACACGGTCGCGATCGTCACCGATGGCTCTGACCTGTTCGGCCGCGAAGGTGGTCCACCGGAGGCGGCCTTGCCGATCCTCGAAGGCAAGAGCGTCATCTTCAAGACGTTCGCCGGGATCGATGCCTTCCCAGTGTGCCTGGCGGTCCGCGACCCATTTGACATCGTCAACACCATCGAGTCGCTCACGCCAACGTTCGGCGCGATCTGCCTCGACGACATCAGCGCGCCGCGCTCATTCACCATTGCCGACCACCTTGAGAAGGCCTCGACAATTCCGGTCTTCTCCAACCAGCACCACGGGACAGCAATCCTCGTGCTCGGTGCGCTCACGAACGCGTTGAAGCTCACCAACCGCAAGCTATCCGACATTAGCGTGGTCATTGCTGGCGCCGGAATTGCCGGGGTTGGGGTAGCGCGCCTGCTGCATCGGGTTGGTGTGCGGAAGATTGTCGTCTGTGACCGCGCCGGAGCGATTTACAGTGGTCGCCCGGAACGCATGAACTGGGCCAAGGCGTACCTCGCCAAGGAGACCAACCGCGAAGGGCGCCGTGGGCCTTTGGCAGAGATGCTCAAAGGCGCCGATGTGTTCATCGGCCTGTCGAGTGGCGGAGTCGTCACGCCGGAGATGATCGCCGACATGGCGCCCGACCCGATTGTCTTCGCGCTGGCGATCCCCGCGCCGGAGATCAGCCCAAGTGCGGCGAAACAGGCCGGCGCCCGCGTCGTGGCGACTGGGCGCTCCGACCACCCCAACATGATGGACATTTCGCTCGTTTTTCCGGGTGTCTTTCGAGGGCTGCTGGATAGCGGCGGGCGCAACATCCGCCTGCGCACACTGGTGTATGCCGCGGAAGCGTTGGCAGCGCTGGTGCCAGATACTGAGCTGAACGTCGACAACATCGTCCCACGCATCTTCGATTTTCGTGTCGCGCCCGCGATCGCGGCCGCCGTCGTGCAAGCGGCCATTGAAACTGGAGAAGCCAAGCATGATGTGCGCCCGGAAGAGGTCGCCGAGCGCACGCGGAGATACGTCTACGAAGGGGTCATGCCGCCGCTCAACCGCGCGATTGGGGGGCGCAACGGCCGAACTTCGCCACCGCCGCGCCGGAAGGTGCGAAGCCTGCGCGATGATGCGCTCGACCTACGGCGCAAGCACGGCGGCGTGCTGGAAATACGCTCGAAGATACCGATCCGCGA
>QEUZ01000053.1 GCA_003577355.1 Chloroflexota bacterium
AACCGTGCCAGGGAGGCGCCTGAATGCCTACGTCTACTCACTCACCGCTCCGCTGCACGCATGGCCCGCGAGTACTTGATCCCCGCTTCGCTCCGGATGCACTGGCCCCGATGGCGGGTTGCTCTCGTTTGAAGACACCGATGCCGCGTTAGTAGAGTGACCAGTGACCAGTGACCAGTGACCAGTAGTTCGAACGCCCATGTCGGAAGCGCTCTTCTCTGATGAAACGCGCTACCTAGACCCGACAGTGGACGGTGGTTGGAACACTCGTCAACTGCTTTCGCTGGTCTGACGCCGAGACGCATCGCCGCTGTCGCAGTCAGATACAGGCAGAACCCGCAGCTCTGGTGGGTTCCGAGCATGGGCGTTCGAAGCATGCGTCAATCAGGCGCATTCGCACCGCTCCTCTGGCGGAATCATGGCGAGCTTCGCACCGTTCTGAGCCGGTTGCCGATCGGTTGGCATCAGAGTACGCGCAAGCGCCGCGACCGGGCCAAGAACGGGGACAGCCTACGTTCCGGCCGTGCTACTGTACAGGTTCACGATCAGCAGCTGTGCCATCCCGTTCAGATACCGCGTTGTCCGTTGCACGGTCTTCGACGGGTGAGATCGTGTAACCCGGGGGAAGCTGGCCCTGCAGTTCGCTGAGCAGATCCGCTAGGTTTGCTCCAGCGGGACCACTGATGATGGCTACCATCCTGGCAGGCGGGAGCAACGGTTCTGTGACGATGGCCGGTCCCTGCGTGCCAACCTCTGGTGGTTGTGCCTCCATCTCACGGCGCAGGATGACGCCGTGGAATGCCGAGATACCGCCAGCTACAACCACAATCGCCAGCGGCCCACTGATGTCCGTGGCGAGGCTGCCGGCGCCTTCGACATTGAGTACCCGCTGCATGAACTGGTAGATGAGCATTGCAAGGCCAATGACCAGTGGGACCAGGCCCAGCCCGATTGCTCCGAACAAGTACACGCGCCGCTCTGTCGAGGCGACTTCGACGTTGGGCGCGATCGCCGTGCGCCTGATCGTTTGGTTAGCGTGCCATACCAAGACGGCTGCACCTGTCGCCGTGGTCGCCGCAGCAAGTGCAAGCTGGCCCCTCCACCCGCCCATGCCGAACGTCGCTGCGTCGGCTGATCCCGCTACCCAGAGGTTGACGAGCCACAGCAGCCCAATCAGCCCGAGACCGCTGAAGAGCAAACCAACCGCCATCAGCGCATAACTGTAGATGCGCTGCATCGTTCCAACGCGCGCTGCACCTCCGTGCGTTTGCGCTTCTGTGAACAGACGTTGACGGTGGTAGAGCCAAAGAGCAATGAACGGGATCGCCGTCAGCGGTGGCCCCAGGATCTCTCGCACCTTGGCTGATGTACTGCTTTCGCGTGTGCTGGCGAGAGCTTCCCAAATCGCGTGTTCAACGCCGTTGATGATATAGATAACAGTCAGCACGACCGCGAGGACGAGTAACCCAACCAAGTAGATCGGTCGCAGTCGTGAATGCCGTTCGCTGACGGCCCACCAGGCGTCGCCTCGCAGCAGGCGCACGCTATGTACCCAGTGGATGCCCCAATACACACCGCCGGCGATCGCGAGGCTCAGCCCGCTTGCCAAGGGGCTATCCCACCATTTGCCCGATTCGCCGGAGCCGATGATGGCCTTGCCTGCGACTGAGATCACCCTCGAAGCGCCGAACATCAACAAGATTGCACCCAGTGCTGCGACGGCGTAGTAATACGCCCTCGGTAACCAGACTGCGATACCGTCTAGCGGGCCTCCGCGCACGTCATTGGCGCGAGTGCGCCAGTGGAAGATCCATATGCCGGCCACCGTTCCAACTGCAGCGAGATTGGTGACGATGTCGTTTCGCTCGAACGGTTCGAGCTCGCGCCCGAACAGGCGCTCAAAGATGACCGGCAGCATCCATGTCAGACTCGGGATGGTCGTCAAGAGTGAGTAAGCGAGCACGACGGTGAGGTAGACGGCCCTGATCCGTGAACGACGCTCAACCTCACCGAATGGGCCATGGCGGTCGCGGCGGACCTGTCGCCAGTGGAACCACCAGATGGCGCCAGCGATGACGAGCAGCGGTATGAAGAGGCTCAGCCGCTCTCGTTCCCAACCTGAGGCGTCCTGTATCCAGCTGTGGCCCGTAATATTGCGAAGAACGAGGTCGATCACCAGTCCGAGGAGGTTCATAATGGCGATGCTGCTGATCGCAAGTGCGATGCCGGAGATGGCGTAGAGGTAGATCCGCCGCACGGTCCGCCGGCCCGACGACGCGTTATCTGACTTGGCTCCAGCGACGACTCGAGTTGCATCCATTTGCGATTGCTGCGTCGTGTGCATGTATGCCCCCCAAACCGATCCGACACGCGACAGCGATGTGCCCGCGCAGGCGGCAAGCGCCGCCTTCACTATCCCTCTGGGGCGTGTCATCGGTATCTGGAATGGCGCGTACGCCGCAACGAACGTGTAACAACCGCAAGCCGCTCGCCGGTTGAGGGCCCACCATCCTAGCGAAAGCGATGCGCCGCATCTGCGTCGACCGCCGCTACCGCGCAACCGAGGCGCTTTCCGGGCCTGAGTACGGATTACCCTAACGATGTAATCGAGCCGTCAGAGCAACAAAGGCGGCCGCACCGTGCATGTACGGCAATCAGGAGCATTCCCGCCGATTTCGCGTCGCCGCGCGGGAGACCCATACGTTCGCGCCGATAGGTATCGAAGCGGCGCGCCAACGGGCCGATCAACTCAACAGGGCAGTCCCAAACAGGACCGCGAACGCGCGGCACCAGATGATGACTCCCTGAAACTGTGCGATGTCGTACTCTACAGGTACGTCGTAGTTGAATGAACCATCGGTTGCCTTGAGCTCGCCAAGATTGACCGCGCCTTCGACGATGCCCGCGCTGCTGGGGGAGAGGTAGACGAACAAATCGGGGCCGTTCCGCACGCTGACATCTTCGAGACGCAACACGAACCGCCCCGGCTCGACCTCGATCAGCAGCACCGTCCCCTCTGCAAAGTGAAAATCGTCGGCGCCGGTGAGTGTGCCGGAGCGCACGACCCGTGGCTCAAATGCAACCGGCTCCGGCGTCGACGTGGGCAACGGTTCGGGGGTGGATGTCGGTATCGCCGTCGCAGTCGCAACTGGTGCTGGGGTATTCGTCGACGGGCTGTGTGTTGGCATGGCGCCAGCGAGCGTTGGTGTTGCGGAAGCGTCCGGTGTGATTGACGTCGCGGGATTTGTGGGAGATTGCACCGGCGTGCTGGTAGCGGCGCCAAGTGAACGCGGGGTCGCAAGCGAGACGGTCGCTTGTGGAGCGCCCCCCGATGATATCGCGAGCGGGCTCTCCTCGAACACGCTGGTACGTGTCCAGAGCGGAGACAGCAGGTAGTAGCTCAGCGGGACGACGATTGCGAGTAGCGGCACGACGACAAGTGTTGCCGCAAGCTTGTGCCGCGCCAGCCAGCCTGGCAGCCCCGAAACGAGGATGAGACGAAGAACGATGAAGGCGCCGAGGATGAACAAGCCGAGAAGCGGCCAGCGGTACGGATAGAGATCGTCAATGAGTCGTTCGAGGGAGCCGAAGATCTCCACGCGGTTGCCTTCCGCTAACGCTGCGGTTGAGCCTGGTGATGCCGAAGCGGCACTGCCAGACAGTCCCAGCATCAGGGGAAAACGTTACGCGCATCTTGCGTGGTGAGTGTCTACCCGGCCACTTCCAGATCAGCCGGGGCGGGCAGTTCCAGCACCTGGGCGGGGCGTTCGCTCTCGATACACTCGATCATATGCAGGAACGGCTCGACGAGCTGTGGATCGAACTGCCGGCCAGCGCCCTGCCGGACTTCCTGAACCGCCGCCTCGTGACTGAGCCGCTTGCGATATGGCCGGTCGTGCGTCATCGCTGACCAGGCGTCGGCAAGGGCCATGATACGACCAAGGAGGGGGATATCGTTCCCCGCAACGCCATGCGGGTAGCCGGTGCCATCCCAGCGTTCGTGGTGATGCGCGATGGCGGCAGTCACGTGGGCAAGGTGCGGAACCCCTTTCACCATGAGCTCAGAGAAGACGACGTGTTGGCGCAGGATTTCCGTCTCTTCCGAATTCAGCAGGTCGGGCTTGCGCAAGATACTGTCCGGGACAGCGATCTTGCCAACATCGTGAAGTTGGCCGGCAATCGCCAATGCTTCGAGCTCATCACGCTCGAGCTGCAACTCTGTTCCAAAGCGCACAGCAATTTTGGTGACAAGGTCGGAATGCACTTTGGTGTATCTGTCTTTGCGGTCGACGGCACGGACGAGGCCCATGAGGGTGCCGAAGGTGGTGGGTTCGCGCATCTCGGCAGGGTCTCCGTGCACGCGAGCTTGCCCGCCACCCGCCTCTTTCGCCGCATAGAGGCCGCCATCAGCGAATGAAATCAGGTCCTGGCGATTAGTCGCGTGATGCGGATACACGGCTATGCCAATGGAGAGCTTCAGCGGGAGGTGCAGGTCTCCGACGATAACGGTTGTGCGCTCCGCTTCCTGCAGCAGGCGTGTTGCGACGAGCTCGGCGTCGTGTTCACTTGCGCCATCGAGCACTACTAAGAACTCGTCGCCGCCGTAGCGTCCGACAACGTCGATGTCGCGCACGCTCGCACGCAACAGGGCGGTGGTAGCGCGCAATACCTGGTCGCCAACGAGGTGGCCATGCGTGTCGTTGAACAGCTTGAAGTTGTCGATGTCGAGGAGCAGGACACTGAACGGCCCGCCCAACCTCCGAGCGCGCGCGATTGCAGTGTCAAGCGCTTCCAGCACTGCCCGGTGATTGCGGATGCCGGTCAGGCCATCGGTATCAGCGCGCTCCTGTAGCGCGGAGATGAGGCGCACGCGATCGACGGCGAGCGCTGCCTGCGCCGCGAGATCCTGGGCGAAGCGCAGCGTTTCGTTCCCGAAGCGGGCGTAGTTGCGCGAGTACAGCGAAAGGAGGCCAAGCGGTACATCGTCGATGAGCAGGGGCATGATGAGCACGCTGCAGATGTCATCGCGCAAATATTTGCGACGCTCGTCCGGATCGACGTCGGCGTCGTTAACCAAGAACCCGACCGGGGCGCGAGTTGCGATTGCCTTGGCTGAGGCCGGCCAGGCGTTGAGCGGATAGGAGATGCGCCGTTGAACGAACGTGCGCGGTTCCCAACCTTCCATAAAGAAATGGGCGACGTGTTCGAGCGTCCCCGTTCCTCCATCGTACAGCTCTATCTCGCAGCCCTCCGCCCCGGCAACGCCAACAGCAGCGCGCGCGACAGCCAGGAGCATCGAATCGATGTCATACCCAGAGACGACCGTCTGGCTCACTTCAAGCAACGCCGCAAGTTCAGCGGCATAGCGGCGCGTGCTGGCCAGCAGGCGTGCGCTCTGCACGCCCAGAGCCGCCTTGTCCGCAATTTCCTGGACAATGCCAAGATCCGCTAATGAAAACGCGCGCGGCTTGCGCGAGTACATGTTGAGTGCGCCGAGGCACTCTGCGCCAATCATCAAGGGGTAAATCAACACACTGTGCGTATCGTCGGTGAAGAACCAATCGCGCATGTCCTCTGGCACATCGGGTGCATCCGACGACAGCACGAGTGGGCGCTGATCGCGAAAGACGCTCAGCATAGTGGGATACTCGGCGATCTGGTAGCGGGTGCCGGCAGGGCATGCGCCTGGCCAGTCATCAATTGTCTCTTCAGAGACGACCTCGACCTCCATTGTGTCAGCGTGCCAGAGATCGACCCCGCACGCCTCCGCCCCGGCGACGCCTAACGCGGCACGGGCGATGGCGACGAGGACCTCGGTCATGTCCGTGCTGGAGACGCTCGCCTGGCTCACGCGCAACAGTGCAGCTTGTTCGGCAGCCGTGTTGCGGGCATCAGCCAGCAGCCGCGCGTTGTAGATTGCGAGCCCTGCCTGCTGGCTGATGATCGCCGCAGCGTCGATGTCTGCTGCTGAGAATGGCGTCTGGTCGAATGGCGACCAGACGGCAAACACCCCTAACACCTCGCCGTGGGCCAAGAGCGGCGACACTAGGGTTTGTTCCTTGCCCATCGCGCGCAAGTCAGCGACGACATCCGGGGAGATTCCTGGTTCGTCGATCTGCTCAACGGTCGGTCGTTGCGTTGCGAGGACACGGTTCTCGGCGGGGAACACCCCTATCTCGTACTCGCTCATCCTGCGCGCAATGTCGAGTTCCGTCTTAGTGAAACCATGGAACGCGGCGGATTCCACCCGCCCTCCGTCGCGGGTGTAGACGTAGATTTCAGCGCGTTCCCTACCAACCGCCTTCGCCGCCAGCGCAACGAGTTGGTCAAGGAGTGATTCGGTCGGGACCGAACCGGCAATCGCGGTTGACGCGGAGACGACAGCTGCCAATCTGTCACGCTCACGTGTACGGCGGACGAGGTAATCTCCCTGTAGAGCAGCATAGCCGAGGCGGATCGCCAGCATGATGCCAATGACGCCTGCGGCGACGGCGAGGCCCAGACGCGATTTGGGTTGCAGGGCGCCGTAGACGGCTAGTGCGGTCAATGCGAAGCCGGCGAACGCTGTCGCGACGCTACGTGAGTATGAGACGAGTGTGTCTTCTCGTTCAGTGCGCTGCGGGTGAGCGGAGGTCGATCTCCGTGCAATGAACGCAGCTGCAGTGAGCGATAAGAACCCCAATTGCCATGAGAGATCGATCGGGTTTCCACTGGTATACCCGCCAGTGAGCGCCATTCGGGAGTAGATGATGTTCCCAATGGTGAACAACACCAGACCAAGCAGCGCGAGTGCAAGTGGCGCGCGCCCGATGATTCGAGAGCCACGGACGAGGCAGATTGCGCACAGGAAGATGATCGCGATTGTTGCTGTTTGCCAGAGGAGACTTCCGGCGAGCGACAGCGCGTCGTACCGAACCTCGGAGTCGATCGTCGAGACCAAACCGACAAAGAGCAACCCGCCGACCGCCGCCGCTACGACAATAGAGTCAAAGACGGCCTCCCGTGTCGGCGGACCGCCGAGCCCGGCACGCAGCACAATCACCAGCCCCACCGCGAACAACGGGCTGAACGCCAGGTAACCGATGTCGGCAAGTGATGGGAACGGTACCGGGTCAATGCCTGCAAGCCCGTAAAGGATCCAGGCGAGCGAGCCGGCAAGCCACGCCGCACAACCACCGGCGAACCAGCGCCACGGCGTCCCACGCGATCCCGGAACGCGGGACGCGATCAGGCAGGCCAGTGTTGCGGTACCCGAAACTGCGACAAACAAGCCATCGGCAACGATTCGCGCATGGTGCATATTTGGCAACCAGAAGAAGTACAAGATCGTGATGGCAATCGCCGGACCCAAGATACTTGCGGTGATGCGTGTTGATCGCGGCACGTGACGCGCTGCTCCATGCACAGGTCTCGATGACTGTTCTGCCGTTGTTGCACACGGCTTGGCGCGTCTCAGATTACTGTACGGACTCAAACGCTATCGGCTGACCAAAGTCCTGAATTCCCCGTCAGGGTCACATTCAAGGGTCTAGATTTGGACGGCGAATGTGCCAATCGGTGCGCTGCTGAAAGGCGTTTGCCGCGGCAATGAGCGTGCTCTCGGCGTAGGGTGCGCCAACGAACGAGAGTGCCGTCGGCAACCCACGTTCGCCGAATCCGTTTGGGACGCTGAGCCCGGGGAGCCCTGCAACGTTCACCCCTGCGAGTAGGCGATAGGCCCCGGAGAGCGTGAAGTACGCGCCGATTGGTTCTCCAGCAGGGTGGGCGACCTCTGGCAGCGTGGGCGAAACCAATGCGTCGTAGCGGCCCGCCAGTTCTCCGAGCGCAGCGGTGATCGCGGTGCGGACGCGCGCTGCCCGCAAGTAGACGTGCGCCGGCATTGCCAGGAGCTCCAACGCATTGAGCCGGTCGGCAGGGTCATCAAGCTCACGCACCGCGCCGGAGGTGATGAACTCTTCGAATACCGAGGCGATCTCACCACGAATAATCGTGACGGCCGTCTCCATATACGGCAGCTCAGGCAACGTTACCGTTTCAACTGTGCCAAACTCGTGTAGAACATCGAGGGCAGCCGCAAAGTTCAGGCGCACGTCGTCCTGCACCAAGTCAGTCGCGTCGGCGGGGACGGCAAAGCGGAACCCGGATCGGCGGGCGCTGTCTGGCCAGTAGGCAAAGGGCACGCGCGTGCTCGTATGGTCGTACTTGTCATGACGCGCAATGGCTTCGAGCACGAGGCCGCAGTCGTCGGCCGAACGGCACATCGGCCCGATCTTGTCCATCGTCCAGGACAGCGCCATCGCGCCACGGCGACTCACACGCCCATACGTTGGGCGCAGACCACTGATGCCGCAACTCGCCGCTGGATGGACGATCGATCCCATTGTCTCCGAGCCAAGCGCGAAGCCAACCAACCCTGCCGCTACCGCAGAACCTGACCCACTGGATGACCCGCCAGCCCACGCGTCGGTGTTCCAGGGTACGCGGGCCGAGCCGGTGATGGAGGCTTCCGGCAATTCGTAGCCAAGTCCCCCGGCCAACTCGATCATCGCCAGCTTTCCGACGAGCACCGCTCCGGCGTCGCGCAAGCGGGCTACGGCCCAGGCGTCGCCAGCGAACTGCTGGCTTCGGAACGGCGCCGCCCCCCACGTCGTGGGATAGCCATCGGCTGCCAGCAGATCCTTGGCGCCCCAGGGGATGCCGTGCAGTGGGCCGCGATCGAGTCCGGCGTTGAGTTCCCGTTCGGCCTGGGCGGCTTCGCGCAACGCTCGTTCCTCGGTCAGCGTCACGAGCGCGTTCAACCGCCGGCCGAGTGTGTCCAGCCGCTCCAGGTAGAGCCGCGTGAGTTCGAGCGGCGTCGTCTCGCGGCGGCGTAACAGCGCGCCAAGCTCGCGCACCGTCAGATACGGGTCGGTTGTCGTTGTGGTCATGGTCACGACACTCCTCAGTACGATCTCGGACGCCGTCTCTTGCATGCCCCGGCGCAATCAGCTGTCAGGATCAGACCTCGTCTGGTTCTACCTAAGCCAAGCTCCTGTTCGACGCATGATAGCTGGAACCTTCAGCGGTCAGTGCGCCAAAAAACATTCGGAGATTGGCAGCCGGCAAGGCGCTGTTACAATCGCCCGGGCCGCCGACGCTACGTGTAGTGCGGTCGAGGAGGCGCGGGAGGAGGAGACCAATGGTGGTCGGGTTATCTCGACGCGAGGACTATGTGCAGCGGGCCAATGCTGCCCTCGGCGGGACGCTCGGAGCCCTCTGGATCCCTGAGGAGATCAATACGGTCATCGAGCGGGGTGAAGGACCCTACCTCTATGATGTCGACGGCCGGCGTTATCTGGACTACTTGCTTGGGTCCGGGCCGGTGTTGCTCGGTCACGCGCGACCGGAGATTACCCAGGCCGTCCAGGAGCAGGTCGCCAAGGGGCTGACATACTTCGCCGTGAACGAGCCGGTCGTGCGTCTGGCCGAACGCATGATCGAGATTATCCCGTGCGCGGAACGCATCCGCTTCACGTCGACTGGTACGGAGGCCACGTTCTTCGCAATCCGCATCGCGCGCGCGTATTCCGGCAAGATGAAGATCCTAAAGTTCGAGGGAGGGTTCCACGGCGTCCACGATCAGTCGCTGATGAGCGCCTGGTCGACAGTCCCGACGCACTACCCCAACCCGATTCCAGACTCCGCTGGCATTCCACCCCAGGCGGCCGATGACGTGCTCGTCTCGCGTTGGAACGATGTTGAGATGACCGAGCGGCTCGTGGCGGAACATGCCCATGAGCTCGCGTGTGTGATCTGCGAACCGCTACAACGGGCGCTCATGTCCGCACCCGGCTTCCTTAAGGAGTTGCGCGCGATCACCGAACGTCACGGCGTGCTGCTCATCTTCGACGAGATCGTCACTGGCTTTCGCCTAGCGCTGGGTGGAGCGCAGGAGAAGTACGACGTTACTCCAGACCTGGCGACGTTTGGTAAAGCGCTCTCAGCTGGCTACCCGATGGCTGCCATCGCCGGGAAGTTGCACGTCATGGAAGCGGCCGACCTCGCGCGACGTGACCGCGGCGAACCGCTGGCAGTCGTAGCCGGAACGATGAGCGGGAACCCGGTCGGCGCTGCGGCGGCGCTCGCGTCACTCGACCTGTTGAGCCAACCCGGCGTCTACGAGCGCCTTTACTACGGCGCCGAGCGGATCAAGGACGGTATCCGCGAGCTCGCGTCGGAGCGCGGGGTTGACGTACAGGTCATCGGCGAGGGGCCGCTGTTCCAGGTGCTGTTCAGCAGCGAGCCCGTGACCGACCATCCATCGTACCTGCGTAGCGACCGGGTGAAGGCGCGCAAGCTCGGGCTGGAGTGCATTCGTCGCGGGCTGCTGACGACGCCGGGCGAGAAGTTCTACATGTCGCTGATGCACGATGACCAGGTTATTGAGGACAGCATCGAAATCATCGCCGATGCCTTCGACGCAGTGTTGAACGACGCGTAGCCAGAATTGTGGTGTAGGGAGGATGTTCAGATGAGCGGGTTCCCACCGATTTTCGACGGACACAATGACACGATCCTGAGCCTGATCGCGACAGGCCGCTCGTTCATGGAACGCTCGGAAGAAGGCCATGTCGACCTGGTACGCGCGCGCGAAGGTGGTCTGGGCGGGGGCTTCTTCGCGGTCTATATCATCGACCCGGTACTCAAGCAATTGCGCGCTTCCGACGACCCTGAGGAGATGGAACGCGCCATGTCGATGTACGCGGACGAGAGCACCTGGCCGGAACCGATGCCCCTGGAGTATGCCCAGAACCAGGCGCTTGATGCGCTCGGCCGCCTACTCAAGATCGAGCAGGAGTCCGACGGCGCGGTCAAGATCATCCGCACCGCTGCTGAGCTGGAGGAATGTCTCGAAAACGGGACGTTTGCAATGCTGCTGCACTTTGAGGGGGCCGAACCGTTGGACTTCGACGGCTACGCGCTGGAAGTGTTCTACGCGGCCGGGTTACGTTCCGTCGGCCTGACCCATAGCCGGCGCAACCGCTTTACCCAAGGGGTGCCCTTCAAGTTCCCGGCGTCTCCGGATACCGGCCCCGGGTTGAACGAGCATGGCAAGGAACTCGTGCGGCAGCTGAACAAGCGCAAAGTGGCGATTGACCTCTCGCACATCACCGAGCAAGGCTTTTGGGATGTCGCTGCGATCACCGATGCGCCGCTCATTGCAACCCACTCAAATGCCTGGTCGTTGACCCAGACGCCGCGCAACCTGACCGACAAGCAATTGGCCGCGATCAAAGAGAGCAACGGAATCGCCGGTCTGAACTATCACGCCGGGTTCTTGCGGGAGGATGGCAAGAGCGACGCGGATGTCCCGCTTTCCCGCATGGTCGACCACATCGAATACATGGTCGAGCGCATGGGTATCGAGTGTGTCGGGATGGGCTCCGACTTTGACGGTGCACTGATGCCAGCCGAACTGAAAGACGCCGCCGGCCTGCCGAAACTGATGCAGGCGCTCAAGGACCGCGGCTACAGCGACGACGAACTGCGGGCAATTGCCTATGGCAACTGGGTGCGTGTGTTGCGCGAAACCTGGGGTGCGTAGACGCCTCCGACAAGACCTGGCGCGTTCGACCGCCGTGGCACGGGCGCCTGCGGCGGAGCATGTATGACCGTCTGAGGGGCGGCTTTCGCCGCCCCCGTCTCTCGCCGCACGCGCAACTGCGCTGCCGTGCTCCACGTCGAACCTGTATGCGTCAACAACCCAGGTGTCGGCCAACGGCGTAAGCCGAGCGTGTTCTACCGGATCGCGGCCGATCGACCTAGCGTCGTTTCGCGGGTCCGGCCGACGCTTGGATCGTCAACACCGTCCCACGACCGCGATGCCCGTCGTAGTGGCTGTAGCCACCGGGATAGTCACGCACGATGCCGGAATCGAGCTCGATCATGCGAGTACAGAGCTTGTCCAGGTAATAGCGGTCGTGGGAGATCGTCAGGATCGACCCCTCGAAGTCGAGTAGCGCTGCTTCGAGCACCTCGATGGATGGAATGTCGAGGTTGTTGGTCGGCTCGTCGAGCAGCAGGAAGTTTGCGCCCTGCAGGATGAGCGATGCGATCTGCAAACGGCTGCGTTCGCCGCCGCTCAGGTTGCCGATGCGGTTCATCGCGTCCTCGCGAGTAAAGAGCAATCCAACAAGGAACGAGACTGCCTGTTGCTCGGTCATCGGTTTGAGCTTGCGGACGTGCTCCAGTGGAGTCATGTTTGGGTCGAGCGTCTCCTGCTCCTGGGCGTAGTACCCCGGCACAATCGACGGACCGAGCCGCAAGCGCCCGGCACTCGGTTCCTCCAACCCGAGGATCATCCGGAACAGCGTCGTCTTGCCTGCGCCATTTGGCCCGACCAAGCCGACTCGTTCGCCGTGCCAGAGCTCCAGATCGAAGGGTTGCAGGACCTCGCGCGCGCCGTACGATTTCGCCAACCCCTTCGCCTCCAGCACGAGGGTCGACCCGCGCCTGGCGTTGAAATCGACATCAATGCGCCGCCTGTTGAGGTTCGGTGTGGGGGTGTTGTCCAGCCGTTCACGTTCAATTTCTAACAGACGGCGTTTGTTGCCGGCCCGTGCCGCGAACTTGGGGTTCTGGCGCGCCCATTGGGTCAGTTGCTCAGCACTCTCTTTCAGTTTCTTGAGCTCACGTCTCTGCAGCTCGTAGAGACTCTCCATGCGCTCCAGTCGAGCCTGCTTCTCTTCCAGGAACTGGCTGTAGTTGCCGGCGTAGCCGGTTACACCGCCGTCTTCCAGTTCGAAGATACGGTTTGCGACGCGGTCGATGAAATACCGGTCGTGGGAAATCAGCGCAACCGCGCCGCGGTGGTTACGGATGTACTGTTCTAGCCAACCTTTGGCGACAACATCGAGGTGGTTGTCCGGCTCGTCAAGCAGCAGCACATCCGGTTCCTCCAGGAGCATGCCAGCCAGTGCGACGAGCTTCTTCTCGCCTCCGCTGAGCTGTGCGACCGGCTGTTGCCAACGTGCTTCGTCGAAACGCAAGCCGCGCAGCACGAGGCCGATCCGCGCCTCGAAGTCGTGCGCTGCGGAATGCTCGAGTCGGGCCATGACTGCGCCGTACTCGTCCAGCACCTGCGCGAGCTCGTCGTCGTCGGTCGCCTCGGCCATAGCGACTTCCAGCTCACGCAAGCGCTCTTCAAGTACACGCGGGTCTCCGGCACTCGTCGCAACTGCATCGTACAGGGTGGCGTCGCTTGGGAAGACAGCCTCCTGGGCAAGGTAGCCGACAGTGAGGTTGTTTCGATGCGTTATCGCTCCCTTGTGTGGGGCAAGCTGACGGGCCATCAGGCGAAAGAGGGTGGATTTCCCAGCCCCATTTTCACCGATCAGCGCCAGCCGGTCCCCTTCGTGTACCTCAAACGACATGTCGGTGAAGATTTGGTTGCCGCCGTGTGCGTACTCCACGTTGGCTGCTTGGATCAGCAGGGTCATGACTTCTCGCTCCAGGGCTGTTCGGACGACACACGTGCAACGAGCCGGCGTGGACGACGCGCCGGCTCTGGAGCCTATCAGATCGGTTTGTCGTTGCGTTATCTGCTATCTACGGAAATCTGCGCTGGGTAATCAACCGGCTCGCGCCATATAGCGTTGCCAAGCGCCTGAAACACACTGTGGCCAAGCCCAATGAGATATTCCAACCCGGATCGCCGAACAGAGCATTCAGGATCTTCGGCCTGCTCGTCAGAAAACAGTGTGCTCAACGCGCGCATGTACTGAACGAAATCACGACATATGGCCGGGTCCAGGCTGAACGTCGCGAGCCAGACTTGTCCAACTTGTGCAAAGCCCATTAGACGCGCTTTCGGTTGAGACGGACCCAACTCTCACAGAGACTAGCCGTGCGTAGCCATTCGTCACCTGAATCATTGCGAAGTCGGGATGAAAGTACCGTCATGCCATGACCATAGTACTACTACCGCATAGCCCTCGTCGATGTGCGCGGATCACCGGCAAGACATTTGCTTTCCCGACGCAACGAGGAGATTGAGGGTAGAAGCGCACGACGGCCTCATGGACAC